>NZ_JBHXNW010000098.1:0-27681 GCF_042717365.1 Streptomyces sp. NPDC058534 | reverse complement strand
ACATGTGTGTGGTGGTCTCTTTTTGTAAACCCCCCCCCGCGGCGCCGCGGGGGGGGGCGGGGGCGCGCTGGGGCGGCCCCCCCGCCCCGCGGGCGCGACCAGCCACAACGAACCGGCAGTCGCCCACGAACCCCGCGCCCCGAGCTGTCAGGCGCCAAATCCGCGGTCCCGTAAATTGACCACATGGCAACATCCCTCCCCCCGCTCCCCAACTCCCGTACCGAACCCGACGGTTCCGCCGTCATCCGCGTCCTCAGCTACAACATCCGCTCGATGCGCGACGACACCGACGCCCTCGCCCGCGTCATCGCCGCCTGCGCCCCCGACCTCGTCCTCCTCCAGGAGGCCCCCCGCCTCTTCCGCTGGCGCAAGAAGCTCACCCGGCTCGCCGACGCCTCCGGCCTGGTGCTGCTCTCCGGCGGCGCCCCCGCAGCCGGCCCCGCGCTGCTGTGTTCCCTGCGGGCCACCGTGGAGCGCACCGAGGACGTACTGCTCCCGCTCACGCCCGGCCGGCACCGGCGCGGCCTCGCCACCGCCGTGGTCCGGTTCGGCGGCGCCCGCCTCGGCGTCCTGAGCTGCCACCTGTCCCTGGAGGCGGAGGAGCGCCACGAGCAGGCGGGCCTGCTCCTCGACCGGCTGGCCGGCCTGGGCGTCCCGCACGCGGTCGCGGGCGGCGACCTGAACGAGCGCCCCGGCGGCCGCACCTTCCGGCGCCTCGGCGACGGGCTGCGGGACTGCTGGACCGCCGCGCCCTGGGGCGGCGAGTACACGTTCACACCCACGGCCCCCGACCGCCGCATCGACGCCGTCTTCGTCACCGAGGACGTCGAGGTGCTGGGCTGCGGGGTGCCGCTCGGACTCGCCGGAGTCGCCGAGGCGGACCTGAGGGCGGCCACGGACCACCTCCCGGTCCTGACCGCCCTCCGCGTGCCCGCGACGCCCTGAGCCACGGCGCCCCGGACAGGTCCTAGACCACCGCGCCCCGGCCCGGGTCGTCGTCGTCCTCGTCGCCCGTCCGCATCCGCATGACCAGCGTGGCGAAGCCGCCGAGGAAGCCGCCGATGCTGAGGGTCGTCAGCCACCAGGTCATGTCCCAGCCGAGCACCACCGCCAGCAGGAGCAGCACGGGCCCGCCGAGCACGCCCAGCCAGGCGAACTTCGAGGTGGGGTCCGCCTCGGGCAGCGGCGGTGGCTCGGGCGGCACGAAGTGGCCCTCGTCGTCCTCGTCGAGGTCGTCGTCGGACGGCTCGGGCGGCGTGTGGTCGCGGGGACCGACGCCGGGCGCGAACGCGACGGAGCTGCCCAGCGGCCGGGCCGAGGACGACTGGTCCGGCGCGGGCTTCTCGTCGTTCGTCTCGGGTTCCAGGAGCGCCAGGTCCTCGACCGACTTGAACGGCTTCGCGCCCGGCGGGTCCGGCGGCTCGTCCCCGTACCCGGCGACGATCGCGGCCCAGGCGGCGTCCTCGTCGACGGGCACACCGCCCTGCTCCTCGGGCCCGCGGTCCGCCGCGCGCTCCCGCCCCTCGGCGTGCTCCCGCTCCCGCTCCTCGCGGTCCTCGCGGTCGGAGTCGTGCTCAGCCACCTGCGGCCGTCCCTTCCTTGCCGAGACCGGGCTCCGGTTCCCCGACGGAACCGGGCGCGAGCCGGCCGATGAACGCGACGCTCTCCGCGAAGATCCGGTCCGCATCGTGGTCCAACGTCGCCACGTGGTAGCTCTGTTCCAGCAGGACCTCCGTCACGTCCGTGGACGACACCCGGCCGAGGATCCGCGCCGAGTCGGCCGGCGGCACCACGTGGTCCTGCGGGCTGCGCAGCAACAGCAGCGGCTGCGTCACCTGCGGCAGGTCGCCGTCGGCGAGACGGAAGTACGTGCGCAGCGAGTGCGCCGCGTGCAGCGGCACCCTGTCGTACCCCAGCTCCGAGCCGAGCGGCTTGGCGATGTCGCTGGCGATGCCCTTCGTCGCCGGCAGCAGATGGCGCAGGACCGGCAGGGCGTGCTGGGCGACACCGTGCATCCGGTTCGCCGGGTTGACGACCACGACGCCGGAGACCGCGTCCCCGTGCTTGGCTGCGAGCCGCAGCGCCAGCGCGCCGCCCATCGACAGACCGGCCACGAAGACCCGCGCGCAGCGCTCGCGCAGGGCGCGCAGCTCGCGGTCCACCTCCGCGTACCAGTCCTGCCAGCCGGTGACCTGCATGTCCTGCCAGCGGGTGCCGTGGCCGGGCAGCAGCGGCAGCGCGACAGTCAGGTCGCGGGCGGCGAGATACCGCGCCCAGGGGCGCAGCGACTGCGGGGAACCGGTGAAACCGTGACAGAGGAGGACGCCGGTCTCCCCGCCCTCGTGGCGGAACGGCTCGGCTCCGGGCAGGACCGACACGTCTCGGTCTCCTGTCGTCAGATACTTGCGGGTACTTCACCGTACGCGACCGCACTGACACCGACCAGGGCCGTCGGGGCCATTGACGGTGCCCCGGGATAGGGTCTGACCCACAGACATGGGAGGCAATCGGTTGTTGTACGGCGCGATGAAGGTCACCGTCGGGGGTTCGCTGAAGCTCGCCTTCCGGCCCTGGGTGGAAGGCCTGGAGCACATCCCGGCCGACGGCCCCGCCATTCTGGCGAGCAACCACCTGTCGTTCTCCGACTCGTTCTTCCTGCCCGCCGTCCTCGACCGCAAGGTGACCTTCATCGCCAAGGCCGAGTACTTCAACACTCCTGGGGTCAAGGGGCGGCTGACCGCCGCGTTCTTCAAGGGCGTCGGCCAGCTCCCGGTGGACCGCTCCGGCGTGCGCGGCGCCGGCGAGGCCGCCATCAGGAGCGGCATAGAGGTCCTGGAGCGCGGTGAGCTGTTCGGCATCTACCCCGAGGGCACGCGCTCCCCGGACGGCCGCCTCTACCGCGGCAAGCCGGGCGGTCTCGCGCGCGTGGCGCTGGCCAGCGGCGCGCCCGTGATCCCGGTCGCCATGATCGACACCGAGAAGATCCAGCCGCCCGGCCAGGTGATGCCGAAGCTGATGCGACCCGGCATCCGCGTCGGCCGGCCCCTGGACTTCTCCCGCTACCAGGGCATGGAACACGACCGCTTCGTGCTCCGCGCGGTGACCGACGAGGTCATGTACGAGATCATGAAGCTCTCCGGCCAGGAGTACGTCGACATGTACGCGACCGCGATGAAGCGACAGCTCGCGGACGCGGCCAAGGCCGAGAAGGAGGCGGGCAAGGCGGCGAAGGCCGCGCTCGCCCAGGCGGACAAGACGGAAAAGACGGACAAGGCAGATAAGGCGGAGAAGGACCCGACCGGGTCCTAGCCCGGGACACCGGTCTCCGGGGGAGGGGGGGAGCATGGCCAGGCGCGAGAGAGTCATGCGGATGTCGGTCGAGCAGCCGCTGTGGCGCGCGCTGGCCGGCTACCGCGTGCTGACCATGCTGTACGCGATCGGCTTCTTCGCCACCGCCTACTCCGGCTTCGCCCGCCCCTGGCTCGCCGTCGCCTACTACGCCGTCCTCTTCGTCTGGACCCTCGCCACCCTGCCCAAGGTCGCGGGCGCCGCCGGCTGCACCAAGCGCTTCCTCGCCGCCGACCTCACCATCGCGGTCACCGGCATCCTGCTCACGCCCTTCGCCGACGCCCACGAGCGGGTCATGGACGGCGGCCCCACCCTGCCGTCGATATGGACCGCCGGCTCCGTCCTGGCCTTCGCCATCAAGGGCGGCTGGCGCTGGGCGGCCGTCGCCTCCACCCTGGTCGCCGTCGCCAACCTGGTCGAACGCGGCACCCCCGCCCGCGACACCGTCCACAACGTGATCCTCGTCTGGGTCGCCTCCATCGCCATCGGCTACGTCGTCGAAGTCGCCCGCGCCTCCGAACGCACCCTCGCGCGCGCCCTGGAGATCGAGGCCGCCACCAGGGAACGCGAACGGCTCGCCCGGGACATCCACGACAGCGTCCTCCAGGTGCTGGCCATGGTGCAGCGGCGCGGCGCCGTCATCGGCGGCGAGGCGGCCGAGCTGGGCCGGATGGCCGGTGAGCAGGAGGTGGCGCTGCGCACCCTGGTCTCCGGCGGCCTGGTGCCGGTCTCCCGCGTCTCGGAGGACACCGCCGAGGGCGCGGTCGTCCGGGCGGTGGAGGAACCGGAACGGGAGGCCCCGGACGGCCCCGTCGACCTGCGGGCCCTGCTCGCCCCGTACGCGGGCTCCCTCGTGCACCTCGCCGAGCCGGGCGCGCCGGTCCCGCTGGCCCCGGCCGCGGCGCGGGAGCTCGCGGCGGCCGTGGGGGCCGCCCTGGACAACGTACGCGTGCACGTCGGTGAGCGGGCGCGGGCCTGGATCCTGGTCGAGGACGAGCCCGACGAGGTGATCGTCACCGTCCGGGACGAGGGACCGGGCATCCCGGACGGGCGGCTCGCCGAGGCCGAGAGCGAGGGGCGGCTCGGGGTGGCCCTGTCGATCCGGGGCCGGCTGCGCGAGCTCGGCGGCACGGCCGAACTGATCTCGGTGCCCGGCCAGGGCACGGAGGTCGAACTGAGGGCACCGAAGGAAGCCGGCGGCAGGGCCGCCCGGGGGAAGGCAGCGGACCATGAGTGAACGACGCGATCCGATCAAGGTCATGGTGGTCGACGACCACCCGATGTGGCGCGACGCGGTCGCCCGGGACCTGGCCGAGTCCGGCTTCGACGTGGTCGCCACCGCGGGCGACGGGGACCAGGCGGTGCGCCGTGCCCGGGCCGCCGCGCCCGACGTCCTCGTCCTCGACCTCAACCTGCCCGGCAAGCCCGGCGTCCAGGTCTGCAAGGAGGTCGTCGGCACCGACCCGAAGCTGCGCGTCCTCGTGCTCTCGGCGAGCGGGGAGCACGCCGACGTGCTGGAGGCGGTGAAGTCCGGCGCGACCGGCTACCTGCTGAAGTCGGCGTCCACCGAGGAGTTGCAGGACGCCGTGCGCCGCACGGCCGTCGGTGACCCGGTGTTCACGCCGGGACTGGCCGGCCTGGTCCTGGGCGAGTACCGCCGCCTCGCCTCCGAACCCGCCCCCGCCGCGGGGGCCGACGAACCCGGAGCGCCCCGGCTCACCGACCGGGAGACGGAGGTACTGCGCCTGGTCGCCAAGGGCCTGAGCTACAAGCAGATCGCCGAACGCCTCGTGATCTCCCACCGCACCGTGCAGAACCACGTCCAGAACACCCTGGGCAAGCTCCAGCTGCACAACCGGGTGGAGCTGGTGCGGTACGCGATAGAACGCGGTCTGGACGACGCCTGACCCCACGCGGGACAGTGGCCCCAACCACTCACCCTGGCAAAGGGGGCGAGCACTGGCGATCTGGGACGCCGGGTAGGGCGCCAGTGTCGGCGACGACCACGATCGGGGCGTAGGACGCCCGGAACCGGGAGGTCACCCAGGTGCACACCTGCTCGGGGGATCAGATGACGCGAACGGCCCGGCTCTCGAACGGGGCGGTGTCGCCCTCCAGGTGCCACGCCAGCCGTCCTGGAAGCCGGTGAACCCGTAGCCGTGCTCCAGGACGACCTTGCGGACGACGACCCGGAGGCAGCGTCGAGCCAAGAGGGCGCGATGCCGCGCGACGGCGACATGGTGCTCAAGGACGAGTCGCTCGACTCCTACGGACACGTCCGGCTGTCCGGGGTCGGCGAGTGGCTGGCCAAGCAGATCGAGAAGCGCACCGGCAAGGAGGCCCGCACCACCGTCCTCGGCCACGTCCAGCGCGGCGGCACGCCCAGCGCCTTCGACCGCTGGCTCGACTTCGGCAAGATGGTCGCCCTGCGCGGCACGGACATCGTCCGCGTCCCGATCGCCGACGCCACGGTCCGGCTGAAGACCGTCGACCGAAGCTGTAGGAGGAGGTGGGCGTCTTCTTCGGCTGACCGGCCGCTGACCGGCGACTCCGGGCCGGGAGTCGTATATTCGGCCCGGAGCCCACCGGAAGGGGAGCGGTCATGGAGATCCTGGCCTTCGGCGTCCAGGCCGACGAGCAGCCCCTGATCGAGCGGGCCTTCCGCGACGCCGAAGAGGTCCGCTGCCTGGACGTCTTCCTCAACGAGGACACCGCCCCCATCGCGGCCGGCCACGAGATCGTCTCGACGTCCGTCAACGCCGACCTCGGCGAGGGCGTCCTGGAGATCCTCGCGGCCGGCGGCACCCGGATGGTGGCCCAGCGCTCCACCGGCTTCAACAACATCGACCTGGACACCGCCGAGCGGCTCGGCCTGACCGTGGCGAGGGTGTCGTACTACTCGCCGTACTCGGTCGCCGAATTCGCCTGGGCCCTGGCCATGGCCGTCAACCGCCGGATCGTCCGCGCCTCCACCCGCACCCGCGACTTCGACTTCCGCCTGCACGGCCTGATGGGCCGGGACATGCACGGCCGCACCGCCGGCGTCCTCGGCACCGGCAAGATCGGCGAGGCCTTCGCCCGGATCGCCCACGGATTCGGCATGCGCCTGCTCGGCTGGGACGTCGCCGAGAACCCCGCCTGCGCGGAACTCGGCATGCGCTACGTCCCGAAGGACGAGCTGCTCGCCCGGTCCGATCTGATCACCCTGCACGTCCCGCTGATGGCCGAGACCCGGCACCTGATCGACGCGGTCGCCCTCAAGGCGATGCGCGACGACGCCATCCTGGTCAACTCCAGCCGCGGCGGGCTGATCGACACCGCCGCGCTCGTCGGCGAACTGCGCGCGGGCCGCTTCGCGGGCGTGGGCCTGGACGTCTACGAGGCGGAGGCGGGCCTGTTCTTCCTCGACAAGTCCCTGGAACCCGTCGAGGACGACACCCTGGCCCGCCTCGTCACCTTCCCGAACGTCCTGGTGACCTCGCACCAGGCGTACTACACCGAGGACGCGGTCGGCCAGATCGTCGACGCGACGGCGCGCAACGTCCTCGACTACCGGGAGGGCCGCCGCTCGGAGAACGTGCTGGTGCCGCGCAGCTGACCGGCCAGCTCCCGGACGATCGCGGCACCGTTCAGCGTCAGCACCGACTCCGGGTGGAACTGCACCGAGGCGAACCCCGCGGAGCGCAGCGCGTGCACCTCGCCGTTCGCGGCGCGGCTCACCTCGATGCCGTGCGCGGCCAGCTCGGCGGCCGTCCCGTCGTCGCAGTGCGCGGTGAAGCTGTTGTAGAAGCCGACCGTCTCGCGCCGCCCGAAGAGGTCGATCTCCGTCTGTGCCCCCTGGTACGGCACCTCCTTGCGGACGATGTCAAGACCCAGCTCCGCCGCGATCAGCTCGTGCCCGAGGCAGACCCCGAGGACGCCGTGCCGGTGCTCCCGGATCACCTCGGAGGCCAGGGCGCGCAGGAAGCGCATCTTCGGGTCGCCGGGGTCCGACGGGTCACCGGGTCCTGGCCCCAGGACCACCGGCCCCT
The DNA here is from genome assembly GCF_042717365.1 of Streptomyces sp. NPDC058534. Lineage (NCBI taxonomy): Bacteria > Bacillati > Actinomycetota > Actinomycetes > Kitasatosporales > Streptomycetaceae > Streptomyces > Streptomyces sp. NPDC058534. The sequence continues at coordinate 20,302 of NZ_JBHXNW010000098.1, read as the reverse complement.
CGTGCCCGAGCACCGCCTCGCGCAGGCCCGGTTCGTCGTACCGCCGCACGCTCACCGCGAGCCCCGAGGAGCGCAGCAGGTGCGCGAGCATCGCCGTGAAGGTGTCCTCGCCGTCGACGACCAGGGCGTGCCCGGTGAGCGCGTCGGACGGTTCCTGCATCCGCAGCCAGAACGGGGCCAGCGAGGCCCGGCGCCCGTCCAGCGCCGCCCGCACCCGAGGGTCGTCGGCCAGCTTCGGCCGACCCGCCTCCGCACGCGGCCGGGAAGGGCGTACGCCCAGCGCCGCCAGCACCCCGGCCGCCTTGGCGTGGGTCTCCGCGACCTCGCCCGCCGGGTCCGAGCCGCGCACCAGCGTGGCGCCGACCGGCACCCGCAGCCGCCCGTCGGCGTCGATGTCGGCGGTACGGATCAGGATGGGGGAGTCGAGGGTCTGGGCGCCGGCGGAATCCCGCCCCAGCAGCGCCAGCGCGCCCGCGTAGTAGCCACGGCCCACACCGTCCCGCCCGAGGGGCTCGTATCGCTCGATGACCCGGCAGGCGTTCTGCACCGGCGAGCCGGTGACCGTCGCCGCGAACATCGTCTCCTTCAGCACCTCCCGCACGTCCAGCGAGGAACGGCCGCGCAGTTCGTACTCGGTGTGGGCGAGGTGCGCCATCTCCTTGAGCCGCGGCCCGACCACGACACCGCCCATGTCGCCGACGGTGCACATCATCTTGAGCTCCTCGTCGACGACCATCGACAGCTCCTCGATCTCCTTGCCGTCGGCCAGGAAGCGGAGCAGGTGCTCGAGGGTCGGTCCTTCGGCGGGGTAGCGGTACGTCCCGCTGATCGGGTTCATGACGACCGTGCCGCCGGACATCCGCACGTGCACCTCGGGGCTCGCCCCGACCAGCGTGCGCTCCCCGGTGTGCACGACGAAGGTCCAGTACGCGCCCCGCTCGCCCGCCAGCAGCCGCCGGAACAGGGCCAGCGCGTCGGCCCGTCCGAAACCGGGGATGCGGCCCTCGTACGTCCGCCGGATCACGAAGTTGGCGCCCTCACCGCGCCCGATCTCCTCGTCCAGCACCCGCCCGACGATCCGCCCGTACTCCTCGTCACCGACGTCGAACCCGCCGCCCTCGACGCGGACGTCGTGCGCGGGGAGCCCGTCGAGGGCGTCGGCGAGCGGGATGTCGTACCGCTCCTCGGGGGTCAGCACCAGCAGCGGCGTACCGTCGTCGCGGACGTCGAAGCCGCGCTCCCGGATCTGCCGGAACGGGACGAGGGCCAGCCCCTCGTCGGGCAGGTCGGCGAGTCTGTCGTGCTCGGTCACCGGGCCGAGCAGCAGCTCCACGGTGTCGTGATCGTGGCCCGGCGCGCGGCGGCGGAGCAGGGCGAACGGGCGGGAGTCGGTCAGCAGGCGGTCGAGCGCCGTCAGCGCGGTCATGGGGCGGTGTCTCCCTCTGGGTCTCTCGTCGAGACTCCGGGTGGGGAGGGACGGGCCCGGTCGCGGAAACACCGAAGGCCGCCCCTCGGGCGGCCTTCGCGAAGTCTTACGTCACGCGCAGTCAGCGGGCCGCCGGATGAGCGGTCCACCACCAGTTCTGGGTCGAGTGCGCGAACATGCCGCAGACCCTACTGCATCCGCGCGCGGCGCCGCGGCACATCCCGGGATCCGGGACGCCCGCGGCGCCGACTGTCACGTCAGACGATCATGTTGTACGTGTTCCAGCCGCCGCCGACCCTGGCGCGGGCCTTGAACGGCGCGGAGGCGCTGCCGGTGCCCTGGTAGAACCAGAGCACGCCGTCCTTGTCGCGGGCGACGAGGTCGGGCACGCCGTCCCGGTTCAGGTCGCTCGGGCCGCGCAGCACGTCGTAGACGTACCAGCCGCCGCCGACCCGGATGCGGCCCTCGAACACGGCCGACGCGTCACCGGTGCCCTTGTAGAGCCACAGGACACCGCTCTTGTCGCGGGCGACCAGGTCCGGCTTTCCGTCACCGGTGAGGTCGCCCGTGTCGGTGATCGTGTCGTAGACGGACCAGCCGCCGCCGATCCTGGACCGGCTCTCGAAGGGCGCGGAGGTGGTGCCGGTGCCCTTGTAGAGCCAGAGCACGCCGCTCTTGTCGCGGGCGATGAGGTCCGGCCTGCCGTCACCCGTGAGGTCCCGGGCGCCGGTGATCGTGTCGTAGACCGACCAGCCGCCGCCGACCCGGCTGCGGGACTCGAAGGGCTCCGTCATGTCGCCGCTGCCCTTGTAGTACCAGAGCACGCCGCTCTTGTCGCGGGCCACCACGTCGCCGGTGCCGTTCGCACGCAGCGCCGTCAGCGTCGTCACCGCGTTGTAGGTGTTCCAGCCGCCGCCGATGCGGAAGCGGCCGAAGAACGGCGAGGACGCGCTGCCGGTGCCCTGGTACTGCCACAGCACGCCCGACGAGTCCCGGCCGAGGATGTCGTACCGGTCGGTGCCCGGGTCGGGTGCGGTGCCCTTGACCAACTGGACGTCGGCCGCGCGTACATAGCCGAGGCGGTGGTTGTAGCGGATCGGGTAGAAGGTGGTGTCGCCCACGACCACCGTGCGCGAGCCTTCGCCAGAACCGTCGATGTTGCCGCTGTTGTAGTACGAGCCCTTCATGGCCCCACCGGCCAGGGCGTACTTCTGACCGGCGAGGACGCCGTACTTGGTCAGCGACTCGTTGTTCTTGCTCTGGACCGGCACTCCGGTGCCCGTGTAGGCGCTGTCCTCGGGGTAGGCGCGCCCATACACCGGGACGGAGCCCGCCCCCGCCTTGGGCGCGACGACGTCCGGTGTGCCGACGGCGGTGGCGAACTGGCCGCCCCGGTTGTAGAACCAGGCCTTCTTGCCGCCGTACCAGATGGCCGTCCAGTCCTGCCGCGCCTCGGCGACGACGTACTCGCCGCCGGCCAGGACCTTGTTGCCCCAGTTCCAGCCCTCGGTCCAGGTCTGGCTGCCCAGGTACGGGTCGGTGAGGGTGGCCGAGCCGGTGGACGGTGAGGAGTACAGGTACGTGAAGTTGGCAGGCTGCTTGGGAACCGCGGAGCCGCCGTTGGTGACCTTCGGCTGGTTGGCCGTGGTGAACGGCGGAACGACGCGGATCACCTGGCCGGCCTTGTACGGGCCGCCCGGGCCCTCGGCGCCGGTGGGGGCGCCCAGCAGGCCCATGTAGTGGTTCCAGTCCCAGAACGGGCCCGGGTCCCAGTGCTGGGACTTCACGTTGCCGTCCAGGACGCCCGGTATCTCGTCGTGGCCGATGATGTGCTCACGGTCCAGCGGGATGTCGTACTTGCCGGCCAGGTACTTCACCAGCGCGGCCGAGGACTCGTACTGCGGCTCGGTGTACCAGCTGCCGTCCTTGATCGCGTAGCCCTCGTGCTCGATGCCGATCGAGTGCATGTTGAGGGTCTTGTTGGCCGCGTGCCACGCCTCGTTCTTCGTCTCGACCATCTGGGTGACCAGACCGTCGGAGGCGCGGATCAGGTAGTGGGCGCTGGCGTACGACAGGGAGTTCTGGAAAACGCCCAGGGCGCTGCCGTAGCTGCCCTCCGTGTCGTGGATCACGATCGAGGTGATCTCGTGGCCGGCCGTGGGGCGGCTCGCGACGTTGTAGTTGCCCCAGTCGTCGATGCCGCCGTTCTGCTTGTAGGCGGCAGGACGGAAGTCGCAGTTCAGGCCTGACGGGCACTCGGGGGCCGGGGCGGCGGAGGCCGCGGCGAGCTCCAGGTCCGTCGTCTTCTTCGGCTCCACCGCCGGGTCGGCCGGCAGGGTGAGGGACTGGCCGTCGGCGGTGACCCGCTTCTCACCGGTCTTGATCGAGTCGAACACGCGCTGCGCGAAGAGCTGCGCACCCTTGTGGTCCGGGGCCTGGCTGGCGCGGGCCACGGCCGGGTACCAGGCGCCGGGGTCCTCGGACAGCGAGCCGGTGGCGTCCTTCTGGTACTTGGCCAGCAGCGCGGCGCCCGCCCGGATGCTCTCGCCGGTGTCGCTCTGCACCTTCTCGGCCGACGTGTCGATGAGGCCGGCCGCCTCGTCCAGGGTGTGCAGCCGCGGGTCTTCGGTGTCGACGGGCTCCTCGTCGAGGCTCTTGAGCGCCTTGTCGGCGTCGAAGTGCTTCTCGACGACCGGGTCGCCGCTGCGGTTCATGTGCTCGAGCCGGTGCTCGCGCTCCTCGGCGGTGTCCTTGTTCTCCAGGCTGTCCGCGTCGACGTCCGTGAGCCCCATGACGTTGTACGCGCCGGTGGTGCTCGGCAGCCCGTCGTGGTCCTCCCAGCGCGTCTGCCGGTACGAGACCGCCATCAGCACGCTCTGCGGGACGTCGAACTCCTCGGCGGCCTGCTCGAACTCCGTCTGCAGACGGGCCCCCGGGGGCCCGGCGGCCTCGGCGGCGTCCGAGCCCAGGAGGCCCGGCGAGGCCAGGGCCAGGGTGCCGGCCGTGGCGGCGGCGGCCACCACCGAGGCGACGCCGTAGACGAGCAGTCTCTTCTTCTTGCGGTCTCTTCGGTGATCCGCGCTCAAAACCCCACCCCGGTATGCGCTCGATATGAACATGTATGTGAGTTGTCTGTGATTCAAACTCTGGAGGCGCGTGAGGTTACCAACCCGGCCGGGGCGGCCCGCACCGGGGTCCCGTCTCATCTGTCGAGCCAGGCGCGGACCGCGGGTCCGGACCCCGTAGGGTTGAGGGGTGACCGTGAACGCTAAGACCAGCCCGAGCGCTGGCAACACCTGGCGAGACCTGCCCGCGGCGCAGCAGCCCGAGTACCCCGACACCGAGGCTCTGCGCGCAGTGATCGCGGACCTCGAGTCGTATCCGCCGCTCGTCTTCGCGGGCGAGTGCGACCAGCTGCGCGCCCGGATGGCGGCCGTCGCCAAGGGAGAGGCGTTCCTCCTCCAGGGCGGCGACTGCGCCGAGGCCTTCGACGGCGTGTCCGCGGACCACATCCGCAACAAGCTGAAGACGCTGCTCCAGATGGGCGCCGTGCTGACGTACGCCGCGTCCGTGCCCGTGGTGAAGGTCGGCCGGATCGCCGGCCAGTACTCCAAGCCGCGCTCCAAGCCGACCGAGACCCGCGACGGCGTGACCCTGCCGACCTACCGCGGCGACTCGGTCAACGGCTTCGACTTCACCGAAGAGGCCCGGATCCCGGACCCCGAGCGGCTCAAGCGCATGTACCACGCCTCGGCCTCCACGCTGAACCTGGTGCGCGCCTTCACCACCGGCGGCTACGCCGACCTGCGCCAGGTACACGCCTGGAACCAGGACTTCGTGAAGTCGTCCCCGTCCGGGCAGCGCTACGAGCAGCTGGCCCGCGAGATCGACAGCGCGCTGAACTTCATGCGGGCCTGCGGCACCGACCCGGAGGAGTTCAAGACCGTCGAGTTCTTCTCCTCGCACGAGGCGCTGCTGCTCGACTACGAGTCGGCCCTCACCCGTGTCGACTCCCGCACGGGGCAGCTGTACGACGTCTCCGGGCACATGGTGTGGATCGGCGAGCGCACCCGGCAGCTGGACCACGCGCACATCGAGTTCGCCTCGCGGATCCGCAACCCGATCGGCATCAAGCTCGGTCCCACGACGGCGGCCGAGGAGGCGCTCCAGTACATCGAGCGTCTCGACCCGGAGCGTGAGCCGGGCCGGCTGACCTTCATCGTCCGCATGGGCGCAGACAAGATCCGCGACCGGCTCCCCGAGCTGGTGGAGAAGGTCACCGCCTCCGGCGCGACCGTCGCCTGGATCACCGACCCGATGCACGGCAACACCTACGAGGCGGCCTCCGGGCACAAGACCCGCCGCTTCGACGACGTGCTCGACGAGGTCAAGGGCTTCTTCGAGGTCCACAAGTCGCTCGGCACCCACCCGGGCGGCATCCACGTGGAGCTGACCGGCGACGACGTCACCGAGTGCGTGGGCGGCGGCGACGAGATCTTCGTCGACGACCTGCACCAGCGCTACGAGACGGCCTGCGACCCCCGGCTCAACCGCAGCCAGTCGCTCGACCTGGCGTTCCTGGTGGCGGAGATGTACCGGGACCAGTGAGGCCGCGCCCCTTACGGGCGGTGAAATGGGGCGCGGGTCACATGCGATCCGCGCCCCCTCCACTTTTGCCGACCTGGCCTGATGGGTAAGGTTAGGTTTGCCTCACCGATCAGTCGGGTCCTCCGGTCGTCGGTACGGCACGACCTTGTACCCCGCCCGGGAGGTGAACCGCGTGTTCGTCTGCAGCTGCTTCGGTGTCACCGAGGAACAGGTGAAGAGCCACGCGGACGCCGGTGCGTGCACGCCCCGGCAGATCGCGTCCGCCTGCAAGGCCGGCACCGACTGCGGTGGCTGCGTACGCCGCATCCAGGCGCTGCTCGGCCGCGGCGCCTGCCCCCGCCGAAGCCTGGCCGACCAGGGCGAACCGGCACTCGCGGAGCTTCCGGAAGCGGCCTAGGGCCGGCTCTAGGCGTCCGGCTGGGACTGCTCGATCACCGTCGACAGGTACAGCGACTCGCCCAGCTTCTCAATCAGGTCGAGCTGGGTCTCCAGGTAGTCGATGTGGTGCTCCTCGTCGGCGAGGATCGCCTCGAAGACGTTGGCCGACGTGATGTCGTGCTTGGCCCGCATCACCTCGATGCCCCGGCGCAGCCGGTCGATCGCCTCGACCTCGACCTCCCGGTCGGCCTGGAACATCTCGGTCACGCTCTGGCCCACTCGCACGTGGAACAGCCGCTGGTAGTTCGGCAGGCCGTCCAGGAGCAGGATGCGGTCGGTGAGCACCTCGGCGTGGCGCATCTCGTCGAAGGACTCCGCACGCGTGTACTTCGCGAGCTTGGTCCAGCCCTTGTGGTCCTGCAGCTTCGCGTGCAGGAAGTACTGGTTGATCGCCGTGAGCTCGGCGGTCAGCTGCTCATTCAGGAACTCGATGACCTCGGGGTCGCCCTGCATCGCTTGACGCTCCTTAAAACGGGAACTGGCCTGTTGCGCCGCATGATTGCACCGGCATCGAAGATCGTCCAGTAAGTGTTGACTTAGTAAGTAAGTACAGGCTTAGTCGATTTTGTTGATATTTTTCCTGTTTACCCGAATGTAAGTGGGGTGGGTCAAGGGCATCGGTCCGGGTCTGTCAGGATGGAGACATGGGTCAGCCGGCGGGAAACGAATCGGGGGAAGACGGTTCGGAAGGAGCGTCCTCGTTCGAGCTCCCACCGGGACAGCGCCTCCAGCGCGGCTGGCCGGTCACGCACTACGGACCGGTCCCCAAGTTCCGCCCCGAGCGCTGGGAGTTCCGGGTCTTCGGCGCCACCGCCGACGGTGAGAAGCGCGACTGGACCCATGAGGAGTTCACCGCCCTGCCGTACACCACGGTCGTCGCCGACCTGCACTGCGTCACGAAGTTCAGCATGCTCGGCGCCGAGTGGGGCGGGGTGCCCGCCGCCACGATCCTGGACCTCGCGCCGCCCGCCCCGGCCGTCACCCACGTGATGGTCTGGGCCGAGTACGGCTTCAGCTCCAACCTCCGGCTGGCCGACTTCGCCGCCGAGCGCGCCCTCTTCGCCACCCACAAGGACGGCGAACTGCTCACCGCCGAGCACGGCTTTCCGCTGCGGCTGATCGTCCCCCACCTGTACGCGTGGAAGGGCCCCAAGTGGGTCCGCGGCATCGAGTACATGACAGCCGACCGGCGCGGCTTCTGGGAGGAGCGCGGCTACCACAACATCGGCGACCCGTGGCGGGAGCAGCGCTACTCCTACCAGGAGGAACCCGGGGACGGCCCCGAGCTCTGATCCCGCTTCCGGACGCGGATCAGCCGTCGCGCAGCTTCTTCAGCCGCTCCACGTCCGCCGCGTGCCCCTCCTTGCCGCCCGGCGTCTCGATGACCAGCGGCACGCCCTCGGTCGCGGGGTGGGTCATCAGCGCCCGGAACGGGTCCTCGCCGATGTGCCCGGCGCCGATGTTCTCGTGCCGGTCCTTGTGGGCGCCCGCCACGTCCTTGGAGTCGTTGGCGTGGATCAGCTTCAGCCGGCCCGCGCCGACCGTGTCCACCAGCAGGTCCAGGGTCTGGTGCATGCCGGACGGGCCGGTCAGATCGTGCCCCGCCGCGAAGACGTGGCAGGTGTCCAGGCACACACCCAGCCTCGGATGGGAGTCCAGCGCCTCGAAGTACGGGCCGAAGTCCCAGGTCCGCGAGCACAGCGAGGCCCCCTGCCCGGCGGTCGACTCCAGCAGCAGGAACGGGTCGTCGTCGTGGGTCAGCTCGTCGAGCAGCGGCAGCAGGTACTCCCGCACCTGTTTGAGCGCCACCGACCTCTCCCGTCCGCCGGTCGCGCTGCCGGTGTGCACGACCACGCCCAGCGCCCCGATGGCCCGCCCGCGCCGCAGCGAGTGTCGCAGCGACTCCACCGACCGCTCCACCGTCGCCTCGGTGTGCGACCCGAAGTTGATCAGGTACGGGGCGTGCACGTACGCCGGGATCGACTCGGCAGCGCAGGCCTCCCGGAACGCCTCGTCCTGCTTCGGGTTGCCGGCCGGCGTGGCCCAGCCGCGCGGGTTGGCGACGAAGACCTGCACGGTCTCCGCCTTCAGCTCACGGGCGTAGGACAGCCCCACGGAGTGCAGCCCGCCGGCCACGGGGACGTGACCGCCGACCGGGTTGCGGGGGAGTGCGGGCGCCTCGTCCTTACCTCCGGTCATCGGATGGTGATCTTGATGGTGGAGCCCTCGGGCGCCCTGTCCCCGCCGTCCACGGACTGCTTCTTCACCGTGTCGCCGAACAGCCCGAGCAGCCCGCGGTCCTCGTCCACCTGGAAGCCGGCGTCCGTCAGCTTCCGCTTGGCGTCGTCCACGCTGTCGCCGACCACGTCCGGGACCTCGATCTGCCGCGGGCCCTTGGACACGGTGAGCGTCACGGTGTCGCCCTCGGCGGCGCGGCTGCCCGGGTCCGGGGTCTGCCGGGCGACCTGGCCGCTGTCGTACTCGGAGTTCACCCGCGCCTCGGCGACCTTCACCTTGAGGCCGGCCTCCGTCAGCTGGGTCCGCGCGTCCTCCAGGTCGACGCCGGCGACGTCCGGGACGTCCACCGGGCTGCCCTTGCTGACCACGAGCGCGACCGCCGAGCCGCCGCGCACCGTGGTGCCCGACGCGGGCTTGGTGGAGATCACGAAGCCCTTGGGCACCTCGTCGCTGAACGCGCGGGTCACCATGCCCGGCTCCAGCCCCTCGTCCTTCAGCAGGGTGCGGGCCCGGTCCAGCTTGTAGCCCTCCAGGTCCGGCAGCTTCACGGTGTCGGGGCCGTCGGAGACCGTGAACGACACGGAGTCGTTCTTGCGGATCCGGGTGCCCACGCCGGGGTCGGTGCTGATGATCCGGCCGCGGTCCACGGTGTCGCTGTGGGCGTGCCGCACCTTGCCGATGTCCAGCCCGGTGTCCTCCAGCCGGTCGCGGGCCTCCGCCTCGGTCTTCGAGAGCAGCGGCGGTACCTTCGTGAACTGGCCGGAGTTGATGTACCAGACGCCGGTGCCCAGGCCGAGCACCAGCAGCACGGCCAACACGATCGTCAGCGGGCCGCGCCGCACTCCCGGCCGGCGGCGCCGGGGCGGGTCCGGCGGGGGAGACGCCAGCCGGCTGGTGTGCTGGACGCCGTCGTCGGAGGCGCCGTACTCGTCCTCGTTGACCGGCAGCGGCCGGGATGGGGGTCCCCCCGCGCGAGCGAAGCCGAGCGTGGGGGACGTGAGCGAGCGCGGGATCACGCTCGTGCGGTCCTCGGCGTTGTCGTGCTCCGTGGTGAGCGCCTGCGGCGGCACCGCGTCCAGCTGGTCGGCGGTCAGCGCCGCGCGCGCCTCGCGGGCCCGCGCGAGCAGCGCCACGGCGTCGTACGGCCGGATCTCCGGGTTGCGCGCGGTCGCCGCGGCGACCAGTTCGTCCAGCTCGTACGCCATCCCCGGTACCGCGGAGGACGGCGGCGGCACGTCCTCGTGCAGGTGCTTGTAGAGCACGACCGCGGCCGAGTCCCCCTCGTGCGGCCTGCCGCCGGTCAGCATCTCGTAGAGCACCACGCCGCACGCGTACACGTCGACCCTGGGGTCGGCGGCGCCGTGCTCGACCTGCTCGGGCGCCAGGTAGGAGACGGTGCCGAGGACGGCGCCGGTGGTGCTGGTGACGGTGTCCACGGAGCGGACCAGGCCGAAGTCGGCGACCTTGACCCGGCCGTCGTCCCCGATCAGCACGTTCTCCGGCTTCATGTCCCGGTGCACGAACCCCGCCCGGTGCGCGGCGCCGAGCGCGGCAAGGACCGGCTCCAGGATGTCCAGCGCGGCCCGCGGACGGAGCGCACCGCGCTCGCGCAGCACGTCACGCACGGTGCAGCCCGCGATGTACTCCATGGCCAGGTAGACGTACGCCCCGTCGGCCCCCTGGTCGAAGACCTGCACGACATTGGGGTGGTCAAGGCGGGCCACCGACTTGGCCTCGCGGATGAACCGCTCGACGAAGCCGGCGTCGGTCGCGAGCGCCGGGTGCATCACCTTCAGCGCGAGCACGCGGTCCAGGCGGGTGTCCACGGCCCGGTAGACCGTGGCCATGCCGCCGACCGCGATCCGCGCCTCGACGCGGTACCGGCCGTCGAGCACCTGCCCGACGAGAGGGTCCTGAAGGGTCGTGTCCACGCAGGCGAGTGTACGAGCCACGACCGACACCCCGCGCTCGCCGCCCGCCACCGGGGCGGTACTGCAGCGCACCTGTGACGGACGTGACACGCACCGGTGGGCCCCCGCCCACGCACGGTCGGCCGCCGACGGCGCCGCACCCCCACGGGAGAGCTCAACCTCTCATCCGACTGGAAACGGGTGGTGCGCGGGTGGGAGAAGATCCTCAGAGCAACGCAGGCTCACTGAAAAGCGGGCCGCTCCGGATCAAGAACCGCCAAGCCCTCCGCAGGAGACGACGCCGAAGCGAAGTGCCGCCGAGGAATCCGCCCCGCCCGCCGGGCCAACCGCCCCGCCTCCACCGCGGCCCGCATCCCCGCAGCCATCAACACCGGCTCCTGCGCCCGCGTAACCGCAGAGGCCAGCATCACACCCGCACACCCCAGCTCCATCGCCAACGCCACATCCGACGCCGTACCGGCCCCCGCGTCCAGAATCACCGGCACCCCCGCGCGCTCCACGATCAGCTCGAAGTTGTGCGGGTTGCGGATACCGAGTCCCGACCCGATCGGCGAACCGAGCGGCATGATCGCCGCACACCCGACATCCTCCAGCTTGCGCGCGAGGACGGGGTCGTCGTTCGTGTACGGCAGCACCGTGAACCCGTCGTCGACCAGCGTCTCCGCCGCCTCCAGCAGCTCGATCGGGTCCGGCAGCAGCGTGCGCTCGTCGGCGATGACCTCCAGCTTGACCAGGTCCGTGCCGAGCGCCTCGCGCGCGAGCCGGGCGGTGAGCACCGCCTCCCCGGCGGTGAAGCAGCCGGCCGTGTTCGGCAGCACCCGGATGCCGAGCCTCTCCAGCACCGACAGCACGGACCCGTGCACCGAGGCGTTCACGCGCCGCATCGCGACCGTGGTCAGCTCCGTCCCGGAGGCCACCAGCGCGCGCTCCAGCACGTCCAGGCTGGGCGCCCCGCCGGTACCCATGATCAGACGGGACGCGTACGACGTGCCGTCGAGGACAAAGGGATCGTCGGCCATGGTTCAGCCTCCTTGCACAGCGGTGAGGACCTCGACGCGGTCGCCGTCGGCCAGGGCGGTGGCGGACCACCGCGCGCGCGGGACCACGGTTTCGTTCAGGGCGGCGGCCACTCCGGACGGCGCGGCGGTGAGCGTGCCCACCAGGGCTTCCAGAGCCGTGCCGGGAGCCACCTCGCGCGGCTCGCCGTTGACGGAGATGTTCATGCGGACTGCTCCGAGAGTGCGGGGGCGGCGTCGAAGCGCCGGGGGGTGAAGGGGCGGGCCTCGTCCGGCAGCTCCCCGGTGGTCAGGGCGTGCGCCATGGCGTCGCCGGTGACGGGGGTGAGCAGGACGCCGTTGCGGTGGTGCCCGGTGGCCAGCAGCAGCCCGTCGAGACCGGTCGGCCCGAGCAGCGGGGCGTTGTCGGGGGAGCCGGGGCGCAGGCCCGCGCGGGTCTCCGTCAGGGGCAGCTCCGTGATGCCGGGGACCAGCTCGTGGGCGTCGCGCAGCAGCTCGTAGACGCCCCCCGCGGTCACCGTGGTGTCCCAGCCCAGCTCCTCGCTGGTGGCGCCGACGACCAGCTCGCCGCTCTCCCGGGGCACCAGGTAGACATGGTTGCCGCGCACCATGGCGCGCACGGTGCGGTTCAGCAGCGGCCCGTGCGTCCGGGGCATCGTCAGCCGCAGCACCTGCCCCTTCACCGGCCGCACCGGCGGCAGTACGGCGTCCGGTATGCCCGCGAGCCGCCCGCTCAGGCTGCCCCCGGCCAGCACCACCTGCCCGGCCTCCAGCGCGGTTCCGTCGGCGGTGGCGACCCCGGTGGCCCGCTCCCCGCGCCCGACGGTGAGCCGGTCGGCCCACACCCGGTGGAAGACCACGCCCGCCCGCTCACAGGCGGCCATGAGCGCGGCGGTGAGGCGCCGGGGGTCGATCTGGTGGTCGCCGTCCACCCGCAGGCCCCCGCGCACGCCCGGCGCGAGCATCGGCTCCAGGCGTCGGCACTCACGCCCCGAGAGCCACTCGGACTCCAGGCCGGAGCGCTGCTGGAGGGCGTGCAGTTCGCGCAGGTGGGCGCGGTCGTCGGCGTCCAGCGCGACGGCGAGGGTGCCGCAGCGGCGGTAGCCGAGGTCGTGACCGGTGACGTCGGTCAGCTCGGCCGCGAACTCCGGGTAGCGGCGGGCCGAGGCGAGGTTCAGTGCGAGCAGCGTCTGCTCGCCGTAGTGCAGCTCCGTGACCGCGGCCAGCATCCCGGCCGCCACCTGCGCCGCCCCGCCGCCCGGCTCGGGGTCCACGAGGGCCGTGACGAGCCCGCGCTGCGCGGCCCGCCAGGCGGTGACCAGACCGATGACGCCACCGCCCACCACGAGGACGTCGGGCGTACGGGACACGGTGTGTGACGACACGGTGTGTGACGAGCTGTGTGATGAGGACGGCATGGGCGTCCAGCCCCTCCCTTCGCCGGCATGACCCGGATCAGGTTCGTACGGTCGGAGGCCGCCAGCCTCCCTCTCAGCCCGGTGCGTCCGGGCTCCCGCGAGTGCTTTACGTTGGCCAGCCTAGCCCGCAGCGCCTCGCACTCGTAAGGGAGCCTCCGCCCGTGACCCGTTCGCTCGACGGCCTCGTCCTCGCCCCCGTCGCCGACCAGGCGCCCGGCCAGGTGGGTACCGGCACCCGGTTCACGTACCACGAGCGGGACGGCGCCGTCTGGGCCGACTACGCGGGCGGCGACGTCGTCCGCGGCCACCTCGTGGGTACCCGCGCGGGGGACCGGCTCGACTTCCGGTACGTGCAGCTCAGGACCGACGGCAGCACGGCGTCGGGGCACTGCGTGTCGACCGTGCTGGAGCTGCCGGACGGCCGGGTGCGCCTGGAGGAGAGCTGGGAGTGGGAGTCGCGCCCCGGCAGCGGCACGAGCGTTGTGGAGCAGGTCACGGTGCACGAGCGCTGACTGACAAATTGTCAGGTGGCTAAGGTGATCAGGTGAGCGAGCAGACGCGGGAACGGGGACGGGGACCGGCGGCGGAAGACGCGCGCCGCGTGGTCGTGGTGGGCGCCGGCATGGCGGGCGTGCAGACCGCCGTAGCCCTGCGGGAGCAGGGCTACACCGGCACCCTGACACTGATCGGCGCCGAGCCCCACCAGCCCTACGACCGGCCTCCGCTGTCCAAGGCCGTCCTGCTCGGCACGGCCGAGGGCTCCGCCTTCGACGTCGACTTCGAGGCACTCGGCATCACCCTGCGGCTCGGCTGCGAGGCCCTGGGCGTCCGCCCCGGCGCGCACCTCCTCGACACCTCCGAGGGACCCGTGCCGTACGACGCCCTCGTCCTCGCGACCGGCGCCGAACCGGTCCGGCTCCCCGGCACCGACGGCGTGCCCGGCGTGCACCTGCTGCGCACCCTGGACGACGCCGAACGGCTGCGCCCCGTGCTCGCCCGTCGGCACGACATCGTCGTCGTCGGCGCGGGCTGGATCGGCGCCGAGTTCGCCACCGCCGCGCGCGAGGCCGGCTGCGCGGTGACCGTGGTGGAGGCCGCCGACCGGCCGCTCGCCGACGCGCTGCCCGCCGAGGTGGCCGCGCCGATGACCGCCTGGTACGCCGACGCGGGCGCCGCACTGCACACGCACACGCGCGTGGAGCGCGTCGAGCCCGGCGACCCGGGGGAGCCTCTCCGGGTCCTCCTCGGCGATGGCGCCCGGCTGCCCGCCGACGCGGTCGTCGTCGGCATCGGCGCCCGCCCCGCCACCGCGTGGCTCGCCGGTTCCGGGATCGCCCTCGGCGTGCACGGCGAGGTCCTGGCCGACGACCTCCTGCGCACCTCGGCGCCGGACGTCCACGCGGTCGGCGACTGCGCCTCCTTCCCCTCCGCCCGCTACGGCGAGCGGCTGCTGGTGCACCACTGGGACAACGCCCTCCAGGGCCCGCGCACGGTCGCCGCCGACATCGTCGGCGCCCCCGCGGCCGAGGCCCCGGCGGCGTACGACCCGGTGCCGTACTTCTGGTCCGAGCAGTTCGGCCGCTTCGTCCAGTACGCCGGTCACCACACGGCCGCCGACACGGTCCTGTGGCGCGGGGACCCCACGGGCCCGGCCTGGACGGTCTGCTGGCTGCGCGAGGGGCGCCTTGTCGCCCTGCTGGCGGTGGGCCGCCCCCGAGACCTGGCGCAGGGAAAGCGGCTGATCCGGGCGGGCACGAAGATGGTCCCGGGGCTGCTGGCCGACCCGGCGAGGCCGCTCAAGGCGGCGACGGCATAACCCCGGGCCGGACGGGTCCGGCTTCCTCCTGTCAGTGCCAGATGGCAGTCTGGAGACGTGACCGAGATTGACGCAAAGACCGATGCTCTCGTGCCTGCCTGGCTCACCGTTCCCGACATCGCCGAAATGCTCGGTGTCGAGGTGACCCGCGTACGCCAGCTGATCAAGGAAGGCCAGCTCATCGCCGTACGCCGGGGTGAGAACCGCGCGCTGCACATCCCGGCGGCCTTCATCGACGAGGACAAGGTCGTCAAGGGCCTGGTCGGGACCCTGACGCTGCTGCGGGACGACGGCTTCACGCCGGAGGAGATGCTGGAGTGGCTCTTCACCCCCGACCCGACCCTGCCGGGCACCCCGGCACAGGCGCTGAGTGAGAATCGCGGCACGGAGGTGAAGCGCCGCGCCCAGGCGCTCGCCGTCTGACCCGACCCGCCGCCCGGCGTACGGGCCGCGGGGCCGCCACGGTCCGCGGCCCGTACGCCGCACGGCCGTGCGGCCCGCACGGGCCCACGCCACCCACCGACCCGGGGGGACACCCGCATGCCCGACACCGCTCCGACCACCGCCCGCGCCCGGCTCGCCGACGCCCGGCTCTACCTGTGCACGGACGCCCGCCGGAGCCAGGGCGACCTGCCCGAGTTCCTGGACGCCGTGCTGGCCGGCGGCGTCGACATCGTGCAGCTGCGCGACAAGGGCATGGAGGCCGCCGAGGAGCTGGAGCACCTGGCGGTCCTCGCCGACGCCTGCGCCCGGCACGGCAAGCTCCTCGCGGTCAACGACCGCGCGGACGTCGCGCACGCCGCCCGCGCCGACGTGCTGCACCTCGGCCAGGGCGACCTCCCGGTCCCCGCCGCCCGGGCGGTCCTCGGGGACGACGTCCTCGTCGGCCGCTCCACGCACGCCGACGCCGAGGCCGCCGCTGCCGCCGTCCAGGACGGTGTGGACTACTTCTGCACCGGCCCCTGCTGGCCCACCCCCACCAAGCCCGGTCGCCACGCCCCCGGCCTCGACCTGGTCCGCCACACCGCGTCGCTGGGCACCGAGCGCCCCTGGTTCGCCATCGGCGGCATCGACCTCGGCAACCTCGACGAGGTGCTGGAGGCGGGCGCCCGGCGGGTCGTCGTCGTCCGCGCGATCACCGCCGCCGACGACCCCGGCGCGGCCGCGGCCGACTTCGCGAAGCGGCTGCGGGAGGCGTAGTGGCGTAGGCGCAGGTACGGGGCCGTAGGCGGATGCCGGAGGCATGTGTCCAAGGGGTGGACAACAAATCGACAATGCGGACAAATATCCCGCATCCGGTTGGGTGACCGCCGCCCCCTGGCTAACCTGCCCGTATGGCCCTCGGAACCGCAAGCACGAGGACTGACCGCGCCCGCACGGTGCGTGACATCCTCGCCACCGGCAAGACGACGTACTCGTTCGAGTTCTCGGCGCCGAAGACGCCCAAGGGCGAGAAGAACCTGTGGAGCGCGCTGCGGCGGGTGGAGGCGGTGGCCCCGGACTTCGTCTCCGTGACCTACGGCGCCGGCGGTTCCACCCGCGCGGGCACGGTCCGGGAGACCCAGCAGATCGTCGCCGACACCACGCTGACCCCCGTGGCCCATCTCACCGCCGTCGACCACTCCGTCGCCGAGCTGCGCAACATCATCGGCCAGTACGCCGACGCCGGGATCCGCAACATGCTGGCCGTGCGCGGCGACCCGCCCGGCGACCCGACGGCCGACTGGATCGCGCACCCGCAGGGACTGACCTACGCGGCCGAACTGGTCCGGCTCATCAAGGAGTCGGGCGACTTCTGCGTCGGCGTCGCGGCCTTCCCGGAAATGCATCCGCGCTCCGCCGACTGGGACGCGGACGTGAAGAACTTCGTGGACAAGTGCCGGGCCGGCGCCGACTACGCGATCACGCAGATGTTCTTCCAGGCCGAGTCCTACCTCAGGCTGCGCGACCGGGTCGCCGCGGCGGGCTGCGAGACCCCGGTCATCCCCGAGGTCATGCCGGTGACCAGTGTGAAGATGCTGGAGAGGTTGCCGAAGCTGAGCAACGCCTCGTTCCCGGCGGAGCTGAAAGAGCGGATCCTCACAGCCAAGGACGATCCGGCGGCTGTACGCTCCATTGGCATCGAGTTCGCCACGGAGTTCTGCGCGCGGCTGCTGGCCGAGGGTGTCCCCGGACTGCACTTCATCACGCTGAACAACTCCACGGCGACGCTGGAAATCTACGAGAACCTGGGCCTGCACCACCCACCGCGGGCCTAGACCGGCCGCACATATTTACGACACACTGCGTAACGGCCACTGGGAGAGGGGCGTACATGGGCTGGACGGTCCTCTACATCGCGTTCGGCGTGGTCGCGCTGTGGCTGCTCGGTGAGGTGCTGCTGCAGTACAAGGCACGGCTGCGCTGGCGACTGCTCGCCTTCGGCGGTTTCGTCGGCGTGGTCGCCGGCGTGCTGATGTCGAACGTGCTCGTCATCGGGCTGGGCGCCGCCGCCTTCGCGGTGGGCCAGACCTACGTCACGCTGTCGTTCCGCCGCGGTTTCGAGGCCGGCTGGGCGGTCAACGCCCCCGCGAGCCTCGTCGGCAAGCGCGGCCGTCCCGAACGGGGCCGCCAGGAGCCGACGCTGGAGGTCTCCGGCATGGAACCCGCCGACGCCGGCCAGGGCCACCGTGACGGCTACGACGACCACGTGGGCCACGCACCGGCCCAGGACGGCCTGTCCTACGGCCACGACGACTACGACCGCGACGACGTCTTCACCCCGGCCCGGCCCGGCGACCTCACGGCCGCCGAGGCCACCGCCGTCTACGAGCCGCAGCCCATGCCGGACGACACCGGCGCCTACGGCGTCTACGCCGACTCCGGCTACGGCCACGACCAGCAGGCGCCGGCCGCCGCCGCGCCGGGCGCCGACCAGGCCTACGCCTACGACTACTCGGGCTACGGGCAGCAGGGGTACGGCTACGACACCGGCGGCCAGCAGCAGTACGCCGCCTACTCCGACCCGTACATCGGCACCCACGCCTACGGCGGGGCGTCGTACGACACCGGTGGCTACGACACCACAGGCGCGCAGCAGTACGGCCAGCAGGGCTACGGGCAGGACCAGTACGCCACCGGCACGCACGGCGGCTACGGCGGCGAGACCCGGGCCGGCGGCGTGTGGGTACCGCAGCAGCGCAGCACCGACGACCCCTACGGCGGCGAACTCCCGCCGGAGCAGCAGTATCCCTACCAGGACAACGGCCAGAGCCAGGGTCAGGGCCACGGACAGGGCCAGGGTCAGGGCTACGACGAGCAGTACCGCTTCTGACGGCCCCTCCGGAGCCCGGTGACCGTCCCCGGTCGCTCACTGGGAGCCGCGGAACTCCGGTCCCTCCACCACGAGTCCGGCGACCAGCGCGCCCGACATGCCCGCGTGCGGGAGGCCCCCGCCGGGGTGCGACCAGCCGCCGACCGTGAACAGGCCCTCCACGCGCGTGCTGTTCGCCGGGTGCAGCAGCCGTCCGCCGGCCGCCGCGAGCGCCGGCACCGGAACCGCGCCGTCCGCCACTCCGGTGGCCGCGGCGACGTCGGCCGGGGTGCGCACCTCGCGCCACAGGAGACGGTCCCGGAGGCCGGGTATCGCCCGCTCGGCGACGCTGATCAGGTGCTCTGCCTGCAGGGCGAACACTTCAGTCGCGGCCCAGTCCGACTCGTTGCCGAGGGCGGGCACAACCGCGGTGAGCGTGACCGCCTCATGGTCCGCGTCCGGGACCAGTCCCGGGTCATCGGGGCGCAGGACCGTGACGGTCGGCCGCGCGGCCATACCGGGTGTGGCGCCGAACAGGCTGTCCAACTCGGTCTCCCGGTCCTCCGAATGGACCACCGTCCGGTGCGCCGTGCCCTCCGCACGGCCACCCCGCAGCGCCAGCAGCACCGTCAGCCGGCTCGCCCCACCGCGCTGCGGCGGGACCTCGCCCGCACCCCGCACCGGCGACCCACCGCACAGCCGGTCCAGCACGTCCGGCGCCACCCCGGCGACCACGAACCCGGCCTCCGCCACGCCCCCTTCGGCCGGCTCCACGCCGGCCACCCGGCCGTCCTTCTCGACGACTCCGGTGACCTCGGTGTCGAAGCGGAACTCGACCCGGCGGGCCAGACACCGCTCGTACACCGCGCGCGCCAGCTCCCGCAGGCCGCCACCGCGCACGTACCACATCCCGAACGCGTACTCCATGTACGGCAGCACGGCGGTGTTCGCCGGGGCGGTCCGGGGATCCAGGCCGTACGCCAGCGCGTGGCTGCCCAGGAGGGCGGCCAGCCGGGCGTCCCGCAGCTCCCAGGCACTCACCTCGGCGAGGGTGCCGGCCCGGCGGGTGCGCAGCAGCCGCTTGTGCGGGACCGACGGATAGGGGTCGCGTTCGGCCAGCACCTCCCAGTTCGGCCACAGCGGCTCCTCCAGGAGCGGGCGGCGCGTCCGGTCCCAGGCCTCCCGGGCCCGCACCAGGAAGTCGCTCCAGCGACGGCCGGCCGTCGGCCCGAGAGCCGCGTCCAGGGCGTCGACGACGCCCGCCCGCGAGGCGTTCGGCAGCGCCACCTCCGTGCCGTCCGCGAACACGTGCCGCGACGACGGGTCGACCTGGACCAGCTCGACGCAGGATTCCAGCGGCTCCTTGCCGGTCTTGACGAACAGATCGCGCCAGACCGCGGGCAGCGGCAGCAGACCGGGGCCGGTGTCGAAGGAGAACCCGTCCCGCTCGAAGCGGCCGAGGGCTCCGCCGTACGTCCCCGTCCGCTCGTACACCACCACCCGGTGGCCCGCGACGGCCAGCCGGGCGGCGGCCGCCATCGCGCCCATCCCGGCGCCGATCACCGCAATCCGTGCCATGCCAGGGACTTTATCCGCCGCCACCGACAGTCCTCCTCCGGCCTGGTCCCGCCTCGTCCGAGTACCGCGACGGACGCTCGGGTCACCAGTGGGCGACGTGCCGCAGTGAGCCGGGGTGCGCAGGACTGAGTATCCGTACCTAGCCGCGTAGATGAGTACCCGCGCGGATGGGCCCCGACCTGCGGGAACGAGAGAGTGGAGACACGGAGAGGGGCGCGGCTCCGGTACCGGCGACACGGGGTGCCGGAACGGAGCCGGGCCCGCGATCCGCTCCTTCCGCCGACCGCGGTCGGCGGGAGCGAGGCACGGGGGAACCCGGGGGAACGACCGGCTACGGGGGTTCCGAACGGGGGGACGTAGGGGGAGCAGGAGAAGGCGCCGGTCCGACGGCGGCCCGCGGGGGACGCGGCCACCACGGACCGGCGCTCTTCGTGTGCGGCCGGCGGCGGCTCAGGGGCGGCCGCGGGGACCCCCCCCGGGAGGGCCCGCTCACAGGCGGGGGGGCGCGGCGGTGGGTGGCGGCGCGGGGGGAGAGAGCCGC
>NZ_JBHXNW010000097.1:0-27784 GCF_042717365.1 Streptomyces sp. NPDC058534 | reverse complement strand
GGCGACCAGTCCTTCAACGACGCCGCGTACGCCGGTCTGGAGCGGGCGAAGAAGGAGTTCGGCTACAAGACCGCCGACATCGAGCCCACCGACGGCGAGACCAACGCCGACAAGGAGCAGCGCCTGGTCTCCCTGGCCAAGCAGGGCTACAACCCGGTCGTCGGTGTCGGCTACGCGTACGCCGCCGCACTGAAGAGCGCCGCCGAGAAGTACCCGGACACCACCTTCGGCATCGTGGACGACGCCACGATCGACGCGAAGAACGTGGCGGACCTGGTCTTCAACGAGGAGCAGGCCTCCTACCTCGCCGGTGTCGCCGCGGCCAAGAGCACCAAGACCGACACGGTCGGTTTCGTGGGCGGCGTGGACATCCCGCTGATCCACAAGTTCCAGGCCGGCTTCGCCCAGGGCGTCAAGGACACCGACCCGAAGGTCAAGGTCCTCTCCCAGTACCTTACGCAGACCGCGGAGGAGGGCGGCTTCTCCAGCCCCGACAAGGGCAAGACCGCCGCCGAGGGCCAGATCGAGAAGAAGGCCGACGTCGTCTTCGCTGCCGCCGGTCTCTCCGGCCAGGGTGTCATCGAGGCCGCCGCCGCCAAGAAGATCTGGGCGATCGGCGTCGACTCCGACCAGTACAAGCAGGACGCCCTCGCGAAGTACAAGGACTACATCCTGACTTCGGCCACGAAGGACGTCGCCAAGGCCGTGTACAGCCTCGCGAAGTCGGTCGAGGACGGCAAGCCGGAGACCGGTATCGTTCGGGGCGATCTGAAGTCCGGCGAGGTCGGTCTCTCGGACTCCAACCCGAAGTTCGCGGACGACGCCGAGCTCCAGGCAGCCATCAAGACGGCCAAGGAGAAGATCATCAGCGGCGAGATCAAGGTCAAGAGCAGCTGAACAGCTGAGCACCTGAGCACCTGAGCAGCAACACCTCGAACAGCGTGTAACCGCGTCGGCTGCGCCGCTCGGCGGGGTACGGGGAGGGCACTTCTGGCCCCTCCTCGTGCCCCGTCGTGTCGATGTGCCGCCGCCGCTTTTAGATGCCGTAGGGGCGCTACGCGCGTAGACGGCCCCCGTCCCCAGGAGAGTGCGCCATCAACGCGTCCAGCAGCCCTCCGGCCGGAGCGGCGGTCAACGAACCGGTGACCGCCGTCGAACTCGCCGGGATCACCAAGCGTTTCCCCGGCGTCGTGGCCAACCACGACATCCATCTCACCGTCCACAAGGGCACCGTGCACGCCCTCGTCGGCGAGAACGGCGCCGGCAAGTCGACGCTGATGAAGATCCTCTACGGCATGCAGAAGCCGGACGAGGGCACCATCGCGATCGACGGGGAGAAGGTGGCCTTCTCCTCGCCCGCCGACGCCATCGCCCGCGGCATCGGCATGGTCCACCAGCACTTCATGCTCGCCGACAACCTCACGGTCCTGGAGAACGTGGTCCTCGGCAGCGAGAAGCTGTACGGCATCGGCGCCAAGGCCCGCCGGAAGATCAAGGAGATCTCCGAGCGGTACGGCCTCGGCGTACGCCCCGACGTCCTGGTCGAGGAACTCGGCGTCGCCGCCCGTCAGCGCGTGGAGATCCTCAAGGTCCTCTACCGCGGCGCCCGCACGCTGATCCTCGACGAGCCGACCGCCGTCCTGGTGCCGCAGGAGGTCGACGCGCTCTTCGACAACCTGCGCGGGCTGAAGGCCGAGGGCCTGTCCGTCATCTTCATCTCCCACAAGCTGGGCGAGGTCCTGTCGGTCGCCGACGAGATCACCGTCATCCGCCGCGGCACCACGGTCGGCACCGCCGTCCCCGCCGAGACCACCCCGCGCCAGCTCGCCGAGCTGATGGTCGGCAGCGAACTGCCCACCCCGGAGACCGCCGAGTCCACGGTCACCGACCGCCCGGTCCTCACCGTCGACGCGCTGCGCCTCGCGGCCCCGGGCGGCAAGACCCTGCTGGACGACATCTCCTTCACCATCCACGCCGGTGAAGTGCTGGGCATCGCCGGCGTCGAGGGCAACGGCCAGACCGAACTGGTCGACGCGCTCATCGGCCTGCGCCACGCCGACTCCGGCGCCATCCGCTTCCTCGACGAGGACATCACCGCGCTGCCCACCCGCAAGCGCCGCGAGCAGGGCGTCGGTTACATCCCCGAGGACCGCCACCGCCACGGCCTGCTCCTGGAAGCGCCCCTCTGGGAGAACCGCATCCTCGGCCACGTCACCGAGAAGCCCAACAGCAAGGGCGTCTGGCTGGACCCGAAGGGCTCCCAGGAGGACACCCGCCGCATCGTCGAGACGTACGACGTCCGCACCCCCGGCATCGACGTCACCGCCGCCTCGCTCTCCGGCGGCAACCAGCAGAAGCTGATCGTCGGCCGCGAGATGAGCCACAAGCCGCGCTTCCTGATCGCCGCCCACCCCACCCGCGGTGTGGACGTCGGCGCGCAGGCCGCGATCTGGGACCACATCCGGGAGGCCCGCCGCGAGGGACTCGCCGTCCTGCTGATCTCCGCCGACCTGGACGAGCTGATCGGCCTGTCCGACACCCTCCGGGTGATCTACGACGGCAGGCTGGTCGCGGACGCCGACCCGGCCTCCATCACGCCCGAGGAGCTGGGCTCGGCGATGACCGGCGCCGCGAGCGGCCACCTGGAACACGAAGAGACGCCGGCCGACGACGGTCCGGGTGCGGAAGACGAGGCCCGCTGATGAAGAAGTTCGACAAGGAGCGCGTGCTCCTCGCGGTGGCCGGTCCGGTCATCGCGCTCGCCGTGGCCTTCGTGCTCAGCGCGATCGTCCTGATCGCCTCGGGCAAGAACCCGGTCGAACCGTTCGCCCTGATGTTCGAGCAGGCCGGGTTCTCCGACATCCAGGTCCTGATCATCAACCAGGCGTCGATGTACTACATCGCCGCCCTGGCGGTCGCCATCGGCTTCCGGATGAACCTGTTCAACATCGGCGTCGACGGCCAGTACCAGCTCGCCGCCATGATGGCCGCGATCGTCGGCGCCCACGCCGACCTCCCGGCCTTCCTCCAGATCCCGCTCCTGCTCCTGACCGCAGTGTGCACGGGCGCCTTCTGGTCCGGCATCGCCGGTGTCCTCAAGGTCACCCGCGGCGTCAGCGAGGTCGTCGCGACGATCATGCTCAACGCCATCGCCACCTCCGTCATCGGCTACCTGTGGCTGCCGGACGTCTTCGGCGTCAAGATCGGCAACAACAACACCACCGGCGAGATGCACGAGTCCGGCTGGGTCCCCGGCATCGACATGGGCGCGGCCGGCGAGATCTACGGCCTGGTCGTCCTCGCCGTGCTGCTCGGCATCGGCTACTGGATCGCCCTCAACCGCACCCGCTTCGGCTTCGACCTGCGCGCCTCCGGCGCCTCCGAGTCCGCCGCCGCGGCCAGCGGCGTCGACCCCAAGCGCATGGTGCTCACCGCGATGCTCCTCTCCGGCGGCCTCGCCGGTCTCGCGGGCCTCCCGATCCTGCTCGGCGACACCCACACCTACAGCCTCAACTTCCCCACCGGCATCGGCTTCCTCGGCATTGGCATCGCCCTGCTCGGCCGCAACAGCCCGGTCGGCATCGCCTTCGCCGCCCTGCTGTGGGCCTGGCTCGACAAGGCCTCGCCCGAACTGGACTTCCACGGCTACGACAAGGAGATCGCGGTCATCATGCAGGGCCTGATCGTCCTCTCCGTCGTCGTCTCCTACGAGGCCGTCCGCGAGTGGGGCCTCCGCCGCCAGCAGCGCCGGGTCGGCGCCGAGCTGGCCGCCGGTCACGTCCTCGGCGCCACCGACAACACCAAGAAGGAGGTGGCTGGCCGATGACCACCGCAACCGACCTCAACCAGCCCACGCTGGAGCACGGGGCGCCGGCCGGCCGCCGGATCTCGCTGGGGGTCCTGATGCTGGTCATCGCCGGCGCCCTGGCGCTGACCTCCATCGTCCGCCTCATCACCGGCGCCAACGGCATCACCAACGTCAGCCAGATGTCCACCGCGCTCCAGCTCGCCGTGCCGATCGGCCTCGCCGGTCTCGGCGGTCTGTGGGCCGAGCGCGCGGGCGTCATCAACATCGGCCTCGAAGGCATGATGATCCTCGGCACCTGGTTCGGTGCCTGGGCCGGCTTCCAGTGGGGCCCGTGGACCGGCGTCCTGGTCGGCATCATCGGCGGCGCGCTCGGCGGCCTGCTGCACGCCATCGTGACGATCACCTTCAACGTCAACCACATCGTCTCCGGCGTGGCCATCAACATCCTCGCCCTCGGCGCCACCCGCTACCTCGCCCCGCTGGCCTTCGAGGGCCACCAGGGCGGCTCGGCCAAGCAGTCCCCGCCGGTCGACTCCCTCGGCCACTTCACGGTGCCGGGCCTCTCCGACGGTCTGGTGAGCCTGAACGACAAGGGCTGGTTCCTGATCTCGGACATCGCCGGCCTGCTCGGCGGTCTGGTCACCGACGTCTCCTGGCTCACCCTGATCGCTGTCGCCCTGATCCCCGCCACCTGGTGGATCCTGTGGCGCACCTCCTTCGGCCTGCGGCTGCGCTCCTGCGGCGAGAACCCGGTGGCCGCGGAGTCCCTCGGCGTCAACGTCTACAAGTACAAGTACCTGGCCGTGATCATCTCCGGCGGGCTGGCCGGCCTCGGCGGCGTCTTCCTCTCCATCGTGGCCAACCCCTTCTACCTGGAGGGCCAGACCAGCGGCCGCGGCTACATCGGCCTCGCGGCGATGATCTTCGGCAACTGGATGCCGGGCGGACTCGCCATCGGCGCCGGGCTGTTCGGCTACACCGACAGCCTCAACCTGCGCGGCGGCTCGGCCAACGTGCACGCCCTGCTGCTGCTCGGCGCGCTGCTGCTGGTGGCCGGCGCCATCTGGCTCGCGATCCGCAAGAAGTACGTCAAGGCCGCCATCACGGTGCTCGTCGGCGCCCTGGTCTTCGCCTGGTACGCCGGCACCGACGACGTCCCCAACCAGGTCGTCTCCGCCACGCCGTACGTCGTCACCCTCGTCGTCCTCGCGCTCTCCGCACAGCGGTTGCGAATGCCCAGGGCCAACGGCAGGTCGTACCGGAAGGGACAGGGCAAGTGACGGCCGTCGACTGGGTCGGACTGCGCGCGGCAGCCCGGGACGCGATGTCCCGGGCGTACGCCCCGTACTCCGGGTACGCCGTCGGCGCCGCCGCCCTGGTCGACGACGGCCGCACGGTGACCGGCTGCAACGTGGAGAACGCCAGCTACGGCATCAGCCTGTGCGCCGAGTGCGGGCTCGTCTCCCAGCTCCGGCTGACCGGCGGCGGCCGGCTGACGCATTTCGTCTGCGTCGACGGCGAGGGCGCGGTCCTCGTCCCGTGCGGCCGCTGCCGCCAGCTGCTCCACGAGTTCGGCGGCCCGGAGCTGCTCCTGGACACCCCGGCGGGGATCGTCCCCCTCTCGCAGATGCTCCCGCAGGCCTTCGGCCCGGACCACCTCACCAAGTAACTCCCGCAATCCCGTAATCCCGTTAGGAAAGCCATACATGGGCATGGACGTCATCTCCGTCATCCGCACCAAGCGGGACCGCGGCGAACTCAGCGGCGAGCAGATCGACTGGGTCATCGACGCCTACACGCGCGGCGAGGTGGCCGACGAGCAGATGTCGTCGCTCGCGATGGCGATCCTGCTCAACGGCATGAACCGCGGCGAGATCGCCCGCTGGACGGCCGCGATGATCGCCTCCGGCGAGCGGATGGAGTTCTCGTCCCTGTCCCGTCCCACCGCCGACAAGCACTCCACGGGCGGCGTCGGCGACAAGATCACCCTGCCGCTGGCGCCCCTGGTGGCGGCGTGCGGCGCGGCCGTCCCGCAGCTCTCCGGCCGGGGCCTCGGCCACACCGGCGGCACCCTGGACAAGCTGGAGTCGATCCCGGGCTGGCGCGCGCTGCTCTCCAACGAGGAGATGCTGAACGTCCTGGACACCACCGGCGCGGTGATCTGCGCGGCGGGTGACGGCCTCGCACCCGCCGACAAGAAGCTGTACGCCCTGCGGGACGTGACCGGCACGGTCGAGGCGATCCCGCTCATCGCCTCCTCCATCATGTCCAAGAAGATCGCGGAGGGTACGGGCTCCCTGGTCCTGGACGTGAAGGTGGGCTCGGGCGCCTTCATGAAGACCATCGAGGACGCGCGCGAGCTGGCGTCGACGATGGTCGGCCTGGGCACCGACCACGGCGTGAAGACGGTCGCGCTGCTCACCGACATGGCGACCCCGCTCGGCCTCACCGCGGGCAACGCCCTGGAGGTCCGCGAGTCGGTCGAGGTCCTGGCCGGCGGCGGCCCCTCCGACGTGGTGGAGCTGACCCTCGCGCTGGCCCGCGAGATGCTGGACGCGGCGGGCCTGCCGGACGCCGACCCGGCGAAGGCGCTCGCCGACGGCTCCGCGATGGACGTCTGGCGTCGCATGATCGCGGCCCAGGGCGGTGACCCGGACGCGGCCCTGCCCACGTCGAAGGAGCAGCACGTGGTGAAGGCCGCCTCCTCGGGCGTCCTGACCCGCCTCGACGCCTACGGCATCGGTGTCGCCGCCTGGCGCCTCGGCGCGGGCCGCGCCCGCAAGGAGGACCCGGTGCAGGCCGCCGCCGGCCTCGAACTCCACGCCCGCCCCGGCGACACCGTCACGGCCGGACAGCCCCTCCTCACCCTCCACACCGACACCCCGGACCGCTTCGAGTACGCCCTCGCGGCGGTGGAGGGCTCGTACGACGTCGCCCCGACGGGCACGGACTTCACAGCGCCGCCGGTGGTGCGGGAACGTATCGCCTGACCTGCGCTTTCCCCATTCGGGTGAACGGGACCGGTAGACCAGTACCGGTCCCGTTCGGCATGCTGGGATCGGTGACGCACCGATTGGAGACACCGCCATGAGCGCACTCAGTGCCGAGCCGACCCCCGGAGGGGCGGGCTGGGACGAGATCGTCCGTGTCCTGGAGGAGACGGACGCTCCGGAGGGCAGCAAGGTGGAGATCATTGAAGGGATCGTCACCGTGGCGCCTCCGCCGTCCGAAGCGCACAACGACACCGCCGAACTGCTTCAACTCAGCCTCTACACCGCTGTCCCCGAGGGGTGTGGCATCTACCAGACTCTGGGGCTGGCGGTCCCGGAGACTGCGGGCGTTTTCCAGCCCGATCTGTGCGTGGTGCCCAGAGTGGCGTTGCGGCAGGGCAGGAGAGTGCATGCGAGTGAGGCGGAGTTGGTCGTCGAAGTCACCTCGCGCAGCAATGCCAATCATGATCGGATCAAGAAGGTCAGGGGATATGCCCGGGCCGGTGTCCCCCTCTACCTTCTTCTGGACCCCTGGCACAGCGGATGCCCGACGGTCACGCTTTACGGAGTCCCTGAGGACGGCACCTATCGCGTCCTGGCGTCGGTGGAGTACGGCGAAAAGTTGACCCTGCCGGACCCCTTTGGCCTGGAGATCGACACCGGCGCCTTCCCCACGAGCTGAAGCTCGTCACCCCAAAACCGCCGCCACCCCCACCAACACCGGCACGGACACCACCGTGGACACCAGGATCGCGTCCCGCGCCAGCCGCTCGCCCACCCCGTAGGTCGACGCGTACGTGTAAAGGTTCTGCGCGGCCGGCAACGCCGAGGTCACCACCACGTCGAGCAGTTGAGGCCCCCGCAGCCCGAACACCCCCGACGCCAGCGCCCAGGCCACCACCGGCTGTCCCACCGCCTTCAGCGCGACGGCGAGCAGCACGGGCCGCCGTTCCACGCCCCGCAGCGGCATCGTGGAGCCGCACAGGCCGATGCCGAAGGCCATCAGCACCGCCGGGACGGACATGTTGCCGATCAGCGTCACCGGGTCCATGACAGCGTCCGGCACCCGCAGGCCGCTCGCGGCGACCGCGACCCCGGCGAGCGAACCGAGCGCGATCGGATTGCGCAGCGGTGTCAGCAGCAGCCGCCACAGCGGGCCCTTCGCGCCCCCGCCCGACGACAGGTCCAGGATCGTCACCGCCACCGGTGTCACCAGCACCAGCTGGAACAGCAGCACCGGCGCCACCAGCGAGGCGTCGCCCAGCACGTACACGGCGATCGGGATGCCGAGGTTGCCCGAGTTGACGTAGCCGGAGCACAGTGCGCCGATCGTCGTACGGCCCACGCCCCAGCCGCGTACGACGCCCACCGCGACGAAGACCCCGGCCACCGCCACCGTGGACAGCGCCGTCACCAGGAGCCGGCTGGAGAAGACCACCGACAGGTCGGCCGTCGCGAGGGTGGTGAACAGCAGGGCGGGAGAGGCCACATGGAAGGCCAGCTTGGTCAGCACCTCGCGCCCCTGTGGCCCGAGGTGGCCGCGCAGACCCAGTACGTAGCCGACGGCGATGACGACCGCGATGACCGCGAACCCGGTCAGCACCCCCTGCACGGCGACGCCTCCTCGGCGAGGACGGACACGTCCGGCGGCACGGCGGGGCACGGCGATGCATGGGGCATGCAGCAAACCCTCCGGCGGAGGGCATGCGCAGGTCAATGTGATCTCTGACTGCGGACACCGATGAGTTCGGGGCCCGCGCCGGGTCTACCGCACGTGGACGCCGTGACACCCGCCGTACTCGTGCTGCCGGGGTCTGTCTCCCGAGGGGAGACACCCCGGCTCTGCGACGAGGCGCGCGCGCTGCTGGAAGCCACCCGGGCCGGGGTGATCGTCTGCGATGTCGGCGGGCTGGGATCGCCGGGACTCGCCGTCGTCGACCTGCTGGCCCGCCTGGAACTCACCGCCCGGCGGGCCGGGGGCCGGATCCGGCTGCGCGACCCCGACCCCGCGCTGCACGCGCTACTCGACCTGGTCGGCCTCCGCTTCGAGACGGAGGGGCAGGTCGAAGAGCGGGAACCACCGCTTGGTGTCGAGGAAGCAGTGGAACCCGGTGATGCGGCCGTCTGAGATCTCCAGCACCTGGACCGCCCACGGTGCGAAGCCGCCCGCCTCCGGGTCGGGCTTGTAGTGCGCGAAGGCCGGCAGCCCGTTGGCCTCCACCCGCAGCAGCCGCGAGCCCGCGCAGGCGGCGCCGAGGGTCGTCATGAAGCCGGTGATGTCGCCGGGGCCGGCCAGCCAGAGGTCGAACGGCGGCATCGTCATGACCGCGTCCTCGTGCAGGAGGGCTGTCAGCGCCGTCATGTCGTAGCCCTCGAAGGCGGCGACGTAGCGCTCCAGGAGCTTCTGCTGCTCCTCGTCCAGCGGGTCGGACACCGCCGCGCCGTCGCCGCGGTCCTCCCGGTCGGCGAGGGTGGCGCGGGCGCGTTGCAGGGCGCTGTTGACCGACGGGACCGAGGTGCCGAGCAGCTCGGCGACCTCGCTCGCCTTCCACGCCAGCACCTCGCGCAGGATCAGCACGGCGCGCTGCTTGGGCGGCAGCTGCTGGAGGGCGGCCATGAAGGCGAGCCGCACGGACTCCTTGGCCACCGCGGCCTCCGCCGGGTCGGCGGTCGAGGGCAGCACGCGCGCGTCGGGCATCGGCTCCAGCCAGGTGTGGTCCGGGCGGGGGGACAGGGCGGCCTGGGCGAGCGGCGTGGAATCCGTCAGGTCCATCGGGCGGGCCCGCTTGTTGCCCGCGGTCAGCATGTCCAGGCAGACGTTGGTCGCGATCCGGTAGAGCCAGGAGCGGAGGCTGGAGCGTCCCTCGAACTTCTCGTAGCTGCGCCAGGCGCGGACCAGGGTGTCCTGCACCGCGTCCTCGGCCTCGAAGGAGGAGCCGAGCATCCGGTAGCAGTACCCGGTCAGCTCGGTCCGGTGCTTGTCCAGCGCGGAGTCCAGCTCCGTCGTCATGGTGCCGTTGGTCATCGTCCACCCACCCCTGTGGCCGTCCCGTCGTGCGCGTCTTCGCGCCCCGCACTTCGGAAGCTACCGCAGGGGACTGACAATGGCCTGTGCAGCGAATAAAACCGCAGGTCGAAGCGGCCCCTTCAGCCCGGCCCCGACCCGTTCCGGGCGCCGCACCGCCCCACCCGGTGAGGTCTCGGCCGCGGGCCACCGCGAGGCCTCGGACCTGTGGCGTCGCAACCTCTCTGCGCGCCGCGCGGCGAGTGACCGGGCGACGCGCCGCGCGGCGAGTGACCGGGCCACCGGCCCTTCCGGCCTGCGCCGACCCCTCCCGCTCTGTGTCGCCGCGGATGCCTCGGCCCTGAGCCGCCAGGCTCGCCTGCGCTACGCCGTGAGCGCCTCGGCCGCCGGGGTGCACAGCTCGGGGACGCGTGGACGCCTTGGGCCTGTCCCGCCGGAGCCCCGGCCCTGCGCCGCGCCGTGAGCGCCCCGGCGGCCGGGCTGCACAGCTCGGGGACGCCGGGGAGGCGACTTGGCCTGTGCTGCCAAAGCACTCGCCTGCGCCGCGCCGTGAGCGCCCCGGCCGCCGGGCCGCACAGCTCGGGGACGTGCCTTGGGCGGTGCCGTCAGGCCTCCGCCTGCGCTACGCGGTGAGCGCCCCGTGCAGCTTCGGGGCGCCGGGGACGCGGCTCAGGCGTGTGTGGTCAGGGCCGGCCCCGCCTGCGGCGCGCCGGTGGGCCACCCGGCCGCCGGGATCGTCCCGCTCCGGCCCCCCAAGACCCTCAGGCGCCCGCCGTGACCGCCCCCGCACTACGCCGTGCCGCCACCGAGCCCGTCACCGTGATCGTCACGACGCCCAGTACCGCCAGCAGGCCGACGCCGACCGTGCCGGTCCAGCCGCCGGAGTGGAAGGCCACCGCGCCCACCGTGCTGCCCGCGCTGGAGCCGACGTAGTAGGCGGACTGGTACAGGGCCGAGGCCTGGGCGCGGCCGTGCTGGGCGGTCTTGCCGACCGCCGAGGAGGCCACCGCGTGACCGGCGAAGAAGCCCGCCGTGATCAGCACCAGGCCCAGCAGGACCAGGGGCAGGGAGGAGGCGAGGGACAGGAGCAGGCCCGCGGCCGTCGTGCCGCCGCCCAGGTACAGCGCCCCGCGCCGGCCGAGGCGGCCCACCAGACGGCCCGCCGTCGAGGCCGAGACCGTACCGACCAGGTAGACCAGGAAGATCGAGCCGATGAGACCTTGCGGGAGTGAGAACGGCGCCTCCGCCAGGCGGTAGCCGATCACCGTGTAGACGCCGCCGAAGACCGTCATGAACAGCGCGCCGATCGCGTACAGGCGCCGCAGCAGCGGGTTGGCGAGGTGGTCGCGGACCGTGCGGACCAGGACGCGCGGGCGCAGCGAGCCGGCCGTGAAGTGCCGGGGGGCAGGGAGCAGCAGCCGGAAGGCCACCGCGCACGCCACCGCCACGACGCCGATCACGCCGACGGCGACCCGCCAGCCCCACTCCTGGGCCACCCAGCCGGTGATGACCCGGCCGCTCATCCCGCCGACGCTGTTGCCCGCGACGAACAGTCCGATCGCGGTGACCAGCGCCCGCGGCGTGACCTCCTCCGCGAGGTACGCCGTCGCCGAGGCCGGCAGCCCCGCCAGCGCCGCGCCCTGCACCGCGCGCAGCGCGACCAGCGCCGGCAGCGAGGGGGCGAAGGGCACCAGCAGCCCGACGGTCACCGCGACCGCCAGCGACGCCGTCATGACCGTACGCCGCCCGAAACGCTCCGAGAGCGCGCTCATCGGCAGGACGAACACCGCCAGACCGCCGGTCGCGGCGGCCACCGTCCAGCTCGCGTCGCTCGCCGTGACGCCCAGGTCGCCCGAGATCAGCGGCAGCAGCGCCTGCGTGGAGTACAGCAGCGCGAAGGTCGCGACGCCCGCGAGGAAGAGCGCGAAGCTCATCCGGCGGTAGCCGGGCCCGCCCGGGGCCATGCGCGAGTCGGACGTGTCGGGGACGGAGACTGCGGATGCGGCGCCCACGGTGGTGGACGCCCCGGTATCGGCGGGAGTCATACCGTGACCGTACGAAGCCCGTAACTCATCCGTCCAATGCATGGAATGGGCATAATCGTTCCCATGGTGCATCAGCCAAGCTCACGGCCCCGCCTGTCACGGTCCGGTGACACAGAAGACATCGTCGCGCTGCTCGCGCCCCGCCTCGCGCACTTCGCCGGCGTGGCCCGCACCGAGCACGTGACCCGGGCCGCGCAGGAGATGAACGTCCCCCAGTCGACCCTCTCCCGCGCCCTCGTCCGCCTCGAAGCCGATCTGGGCGTCGACCTCTTCGTCCGGCACGGCCGCACCCTCGCGCTGACCGTCGCCGGACGCACCTTCCTCGGCTCCGTCGAACGCGCCCTCGCCGAGGTCGAGCGCGCCGCCGAGGAGGTCCGCGCGGACGCCGACCCGGCCACCGGCAAGGTCGCCTTCGGCTTCCTGCACACCATGGGCGCCGAGACCGTACCCGGCCTGCTGCACTCCTTCCGCGCCGACCACCCGCGCGTGCGCTTCAGCCTCGTCCAGAACTACGGCGAGGCCATGCTGGAGCGCCTGCGCGCCGGCGAACTCGACCTCTGCCTGACGTCCCCGGTGCCGGACGCCCCCGACCTGGTCGCCCGCCGCCTCGACGAGCAGAAGCTGCGCCTGGTCGTCCCGGCCGAACACCCCCTGGCGGCACGCCGGCGCATCCGCCTCGCCGAGGCGGCCGACGAGAACTTCGTGACCCTGGAGCCCGGCTACGGCCTGCGCCGCATCACCGACGCCCTGTGCGCGGAGGCCGGGTTCCGCCCCAAGGTCGCCTTCGAGGGGGAGGAGGCGGAGACGCTGCGCGGCCTGGTCGCGGCGGGTCTCGGCGTCGCCCTGCTGCCCCCACCCGCCGTGCCCCGCCCCGGCGTCGTCGAGCTGACGGTCACCGCCCCGCGCGCGGCCCGGGAGATCGGCGTCGCCTGGCTGGCGGGCCGCACGGACACGCCGCCCGTGGCCGCCTTCAAGAGGTTCCTGCTGTCCAGGAGGGGGAGCCTGCTGCCGTCCTGACCCCGGCACCCGGCAACCGGCCGTCGCCCTACCTCCGTAACGACTTCCCGAACCCCACCGCCAGCGGCATCCGCAGCCCCAGCGGCGGCGGCGCGGCCAGCGCGTCCTCCACCGGACGCGAGAAGGACTGCCCGAAGAGGGTGCCCATCACGAAGTCCTCGGCCAGCGCGGCGACTTCCTCCCGGTACTGCCGCAACCCGTGCCCGTCGGAGTGCACTTCGAACCGGCACACCGCGCGGTTGGCCTTCTTCGCCCGCGAGGCCAGCCGGAACGACAGTTCGGGGTCGCTGCGTTCGTCGTTCGTGCCGTGCACGATCAGCACCTGCCGGCCGACCAGCTGCTTCACCGGTTCGGGCGGTGCGGCCACGTCCTCCTCCGGCAGCCAAGGGGCGATCGACAGCACCGAGTTGACGGCCTCGTGCCCGGCCGCGCGCAGGGCGGCCCGGCCGCCCATGCCGATGCCGGCCAGGCAGACGGGCACGTCGCCATAGCGCCGTACGGCCTCGTCGGCGGCCCAGTCGGCGTCCCGGGCGAGGTGGGCCTCGGTGCCGTTCCAGCCGCGGTAGCGGTAGTGCACGACATGGGCGGCCAGCCCCTCGTCCCGCCCCGCGCGCGCCACCCGGCGCCCCAACGCCCGTACGGACGCGGCCGCCAGCAGCGGAGAGGGCCTGCGGCCGGACACCTCGTCGCCGCCGGGGAGCAGCAGTACCACTCCGCTCACCGCCGTGCCCTCCGGGCCGAGCGTTCGCCCCAGCCGGGCCTGTCGGACCGGCGTCGCTTGCTGTGCCATGGCAGAACATTCTCAGAAGACCGGGTGTACGCCACCTGTCCGCGCAATCACCGTTACATATCGGCGGAGCTGTACACCGGGGTGCCGTGTTCCGCTCGTATTCACGTCCCTGTGCGTTCGCCCCGCGTTCTACGCGCGTAGGAGTTAGAGTGCGGAAATGACGAGCCAGAGCACCGCGAAGAGCGCCGCGGCGAACACCGCGAAGGCCGGACAGGCACCGACGCCGGACCGGATCCGCCGGGCGCCGAAGGTTCTGCTGCACGACCATCTCGACGGCGGGCTGCGTCCCGGCACGGTCGTCGACCTCGCCCGGGAGACCGGGTACACGGGCCTGCCCGAGACCGACGCCGACCTGCTCGGCGCCTGGTTCCGGCAGGCCGCCGACTCCGGGTCGCTGGAGCGCTACCTGGAGACCTTCTCGCACACCGTCGGCGTCATGCAGACCCGCGACGCCCTGGTCCGGGTCGCCGCCGAGTGCGCCGAGGACCTCGCCGAGGACGGCGTCGTCTACGCCGAGGTGCGGTACGCCCCCGAGCAGCACCTGGAGGGCGGGCTCAGCCTCGAAGAGGTGGTCGAGGCCGTCAACGAGGGCTTCCGGGAGGGCGAGCGGCGCGCACGGGACAACGGTCACCGCATCCGCGTCGGCGCCCTGCTCACCGCGATGCGGCACGCCGCCCGCGCCCTGGAGATCGCCGAACTCGCCAACCGCTACCGCGACCTGGGCGTCGTCGGATTCGACATCGCGGGCGCCGAGGCCGGCTACCCGCCCACCCGGCACCTGGACGCCTTCGAGTACCTCAAGCGCGAGAACAACCACTTCACCATCCACGCCGGCGAAGCCTTCGGGCTGCCCTCCATCTGGCAGGCCCTCCAGTGGTGCGGCGCCGACCGGCTCGGGCACGGCGTGCGCATCATCGACGACATCCAGGTCCACGAGGACGGCACGGTCAAGCTCGGACGGCTCGCCTCCTACGTCCGCGACAAGCGGATCCCGCTGGAGCTGTGCCCCAGCTCCAATCTCCAGACCGGCGCCGCGGACTCCTACGCCGAGCACCCCATCGGGCTGCTGCGCCGGCTGCACTTCCGCGCCACCGTCAACACCGACAACCGGCTGATGTCCCACACCGGTATGAGCCGGGAATTCGAGCACCTGGTCGATGCATTCGGTTACACGCTCGATGACATGCAGTGGTTCTCCGTCAACGCGATGAAATCGGCGTTCATTCCATTCGATGAACGACTGGCCATGATCAATGACGTCATCAAGCCCGGATATGCGGAGCTGAAGTCCGAATGGCTGTTCCAGCAGACCGCTTCGACCAGCGACTATTCGGAGGGTGAGAGCTGAACGGGGCCGCACGGTAATAGGGGAACGCGGACCGGCTTTCACAATCCGTCCGCATTTCGATGTTTGCCGCGCGGGGTGGGGCATGTTTACGGTCGAGGACCGCTCACATCCCCGTCACCCCATTACGAGGACGCATTTTCATGAAGCAGTCTGCTGCCAAGACCCTCGGTGTCGCCGCTCTCGGTGCCGCCTTCGCCGCCGCCGGCGCCGGCGCGGCCACCGCGGCCCCCGGGCTCCCCGACACCGCGCAGACGGTGGACTCCGTCGCCCGCACGCTCCCCGCGGAGACCATCTCCCAGGTGGCACCCGGCGCGGGCAACGTGCTGGAGCAGGGCCGCCGCATCTCCGGCACCGACCTGACCGCCGGGCAGCCGGTCGTCGAGCAGATGCTCGCCGAGCAGCTCGCCGACGGCCCGACCGAGCCGGTCGCCAAGCTGCTCGGCGGTGTGCCGGTCCAGGGGCTGCCGGTCCAGGGGCTGCCCGCCCAGGGCCTGCCGGTCAACAGTCTCCCGCTCGGCGGCTGAGCCCCGACCCCGCACGCCCCGTCGGCGTACCAGAGGGGAACTACGTCGGGATCCGCGTCACCAGGCGGTGCGCGCCGCCTTCTCCTCGGAGGGGAGCAGCAGCCACAGGGCCAGGTACAGCAGGAACTGCGGGCCGGGCAGCAGGCAGGAGACCACGAAGATCACCCGCATCGTGGTGGTGGAGGTGCCGAAGCGCCGGGCCAGCGCGGCGCACACTCCGCCGATCATGCGGCCGTGGGTGGGGCGGGCGAGGCGGGACATCGCGGCTCCTTCGTGAGCGTGTGGGTGGGGCTGCCGTTCGACTTCCCCTTCATCTGCCCTCCACGCTACGGAGACGAACGGAACAAAGCATCGCTCTACGGGGCGATCCCGACCCTGGGAATCGTCGGGGTCCGACCCTGAGCGGGGTCCTCCCGGGGAACGTCCTCCCGCCCCTCCCGCCGGTACCTGCGGCGGAGCCGGGCACGGCCCGCCGGGACGACGGCCAGGTGCACGAGAGCCACGCCCGCCGTGTTGAGCAGCAGCGAGTCGACGTCGACGACCTGCCCGGGCACCCCGGTCTGCAGCAGCTCGATGCCCAGCGACAGCAGGATGGCCGCGGCCGTGGTGCGCAGGAGCGAGGCCAGCGGCGAACCGGTCAGCCGCCCCCCGGCCATCGGCAGCAGCACGCCGAGCGGCGCCAGCAGGGCGAGCGCCCCGCCGAGCGAGCGGGCCGCCCCGGGCCAGCCCAGCGCCACGTCGGCGCGGATCCCGGCGAACGGCCGCAGGTTGGGCGGCAGTACCCAGGGGACGTCCAGTGGGCGCAGCGTGTACCAGGCGACGAACGCGAGATGTGCGACCAGGAGAACACTTCCTGTCACACGGATGCGGAGCGCGGCGCTGCCGCCGAGGAACCCATGACGCTGCACGTCCCCCTAGACGCGGCCGCCGCCGCGCGCGGTTCCGGCCTCTCCCACGCGAGGATGAGGCTTGCGCCACATGGCCCCCACATGGCCCCCACACGGGGCGGTCAGCCGTCCTTGACCTCGGTGGCCGGCGGCTCGTTGCTGCCCGGCCGGGCCCGCACCTCGTCCGTGCAGGCGTACCGGCGGGCCGGCCGGTCGCCGGGCCCGGCCAGGACGACCGAACCGTCCCCCTCGGCCGCCGCCGAGTCGGAGAACGTGCACACGACCTGGGCGAGGGCGTACGAGGTCAGGTCGTCGGGCGCGGTGCTCAGCCGCAGCGTGTCGTCGGGGTCGCCGGAGCGCGGGCCGGTCACGGCGATCCCGCGGTGTACGTCCGTCGTGTACCCGGCCTCCTTCTCGGCGGCCGACGGCGACGCCGCGAGCTGGTCGAGCAGCCCCTGCGCCACCAGCACCCGCCGCCCCGAGTCCGACGCGCCGTCCGGCACCCGCACCGTGCGGTCCACCGCCACCAGCGACGAGCCGCACAGCAGGAACACCTGGGCCGGCACGCCGGGCGCGTCCTGCGCCGACACGTCCGGCTCGGCGAGCGAGCAGCGCACCCGCGAGGGCGCCGGCCCGTAGTCCGTGGGCACCTCCGTGGCGCGGATGCCGCACCCGGCGAGCAGTGCGGCCAGCACCGCGAGCCCGGGCAGTGCCGGCAGGCGGCGTACGGTCATCAGACCTGTCCCTTCGCGTCCTTGCCCCTGCTCCCGTCGTCCGGGACGCCCCCGGTGCCGCCGTCGTCGCCGTCGTCGGCGTCCTCGTCCGTGGGCGGCGACGGGTCCTGCGGCAGCCGCAGCACGAACACCGCACCTCCCTCGGGCGAGTTCTCGGCGGTGATCCCACCGCCGTGGATGTGCGCGTTCTCCAGGGCGATCGACAGGCCGAGGCCGCTGCCCTCGGAGCGCGGCCGGGAGGCGCTCGCCTTGTAGAAGCGGTCGAAGACGTGCGGCAGGACGTCCTCGGGGATGCCGGGCCCGTGGTCCCGCACCCGGATGACGACCTCGTCGTCCGCCCGCGCCACCGACACCCTGACCGGCGAACCGCCGTGCTTGAGCGCGTTGCCGATCAGGTTGGCCAGGATCACGTCCAGGCGGCGCGGGTCGAGACGGGCGTGGATGCCGCGCTCGGCGTCCAGGTCGACGGCGTCCAGCCAGGCGCGGGCGTCGATGCAGGCGGTGATCTGGTCGGCGACGTCGACGTCGTCCAGGACCAGCCGCGCGGTGCCCGCGTCGAAGCGGGTGACCTCCATCAGGTTCTCCACCAGGTCGTTCAGCCGTCGGGTCTCGCTCACCACCAGCCGGACGGCGGGCTCGATCATCGGGTCGAAACCGCCGCCCTCGAACTCCAGCTCCTCCTCCAGCACCTCCGTCACCGCGGTGATCGCCGTCAGCGGTGTGCGCAGCTCGTGACTCATGTCCGCCACGAAGCGCCGCGACGCCTGCTCCCGGCCGGCCATGTCCGCGACCCGCTTCTCCAGCGCCTCGGCGGCGCTGTTGAACGTCCGTGACAGATCGGCCAGTTCGTCGGTGCCGGACACCCGCAGCCGGGTGTCCAGCCTGCCCTCGCCCAGGCGCCGCGCCGCGACCCCCAGCCGGTGCACGGGCTTGAGCACGGTCGTCGCCAGGGCCTGCGCGAGCAGCGCGGAGCCGAGCAGGGCGAGCGCGGTGGCGATCCCCAGCGACCAGGCGAGCGAGTTCAGGTCCTTGGCCTCCGGTTCCAGCGACTTGAGCATGTAGCCGGTCGGCCCACCGCCGATCACCTTCGTGCCGGCCACCAGGTACGGGGTGTCGTCCTCGGTGATCCGCTGCCAGTACAGGTGGTACGGGTGCTTGTTGGCCGAGGTGAGCTTCTGCTCCTTGTTCACCGCGGTGCGCAGCGACTCGGGCACGTCGGACAGCGCGAAGCCGTCCAGGCCGCCGGAACTGCCGTACACGGTGTCCCCGCCGGCGTCCTCGGCGACCAGCAGTACGCCGAACCGCTGGCTGCTGTTGGCCATCTGCCCCGCGGTGTGCTGCAACTCGTCCTGTGTGGGGTGCTCGGACAGCGCGCCCGCCCGGTTCTGCATCTCCTGCTCGAAGTCGCGCAGCACGGCGTCCTGGGTGCGGGTGAGCACCGCCTCCCGGTTCAGCCAGTAGGCGATGCCGGACGCGGACACGGCGGCGGTCAGCGCGACCAGGCCGAAGACGAGGACCAGCCGCAGCCGCAGGCTGGTGAAACGCAGCCAGGACCAGACTCCCTTGCGAGCCGCGGTCCAGCCGCGTGACCCCCCCGGGTGTTCCTGTGTCACTGAGGCGGATCCAGCCGGTAGCCGACACCCCGCACGGTACGGATCAGGGTCGGGGACGACGGTACGTCCTCGACCTTCGCGCGCAGCCGCTGCACGCAGGCGTCCACCAGCCGGGAGTCACCGAGGTAGTCGTGCTCCCACACCAGCCGCAGCAACTGCTGACGGGACAGCGCCTGCCCCGGCCGCCGGCTCAGCTCGAGGAGCAGCCGCAGCTCGGTCGGCGTCAGCTGGAGGTCCTCGCCGTTCTTCGTCACGGTCATCGCCGAACGGTCGATGACCAGGCTGCCGAAGCTCGCCGAGTCGCTGGACTCCCGTTCCCCGCGCCGCAGCACGGCCCGGATGCGGGCGTCAAGGACCCGGCCCTGGACCGGTTTGACGACGTAGTCGTCGGCGCCCGACTCGAGACCGACGACCACGTCGATGTCGTCGTTGCGCGCGGTCAGCAGGATGATCGGCAACTGGTCGGTGCGCCGGATGCGACGGCACACCTCGAAGCCGTCGATGCCGGGCAGCATCACGTCCAGCACGATCAGGTCCGGCCGCTGCTCGCGCAGCAGCTTCAGACCGTCCTCACCGCTGGCAGCCGTGGCCACCCGGTGACCCTGGCGGCTCAGGGAGAGCTCCAGGGCCGTACGGATGGCGTCGTCGTCCTCGATCAGCAACAGGGAAGGCACGGGCTCATTCTGGCCCATGGAGGGGCCGCTGTTCGACCCGTGGGTGCGGAAGCGGGCCCAGCGCGCCGCCGGACCCTGTGAAGGAACGGTGATCCAGCCGTGACGGACCCCTGTGACAGGTCTGTGACAGTCGACGGACACGGCCATGAAGTCGCCGCGGCAGGATTTTCCTCACGAGCAACACAGCAGGTCGCAGTACGGCAAGCCGAAGTACAGCAGGCCGAACACCGGAAGTCCACGACGGGGGGCGCGAGATGAACACGCTGAAGGGCACCAGCACCAGCGCAGTGGTCACGCGTCTGCACGACGTGCACGGACACCGGGGTTCCGACAAGTCCGGTGCTGATGGGGGTCCCTCCCGCGCGAGCGTATTCGAGCGTGGGGGAGGGCGGGGGTGCGCTCGCGGCACCGGGCGTCAGCACACCGGGTACATGACGGTGGTCGACGCCCGCCAGGGGGAGACGCACGGGGGAACCGCGTACGGGGAGGCAGAGGGGGAGCGTCGCTCCCTGTCGGAGGAGGAGTTCACCGCCTACGTCCAGGAGCGCCGCGCCTCCCTGTACGCCACCGCCTACCACCTGACCGGCGACCGCTTCGAGGCCGAGGACCTGCTGCAGAGCGCGCTGTTCTCGACCTACCGGGCGTGGGACCGGATCAGTGACAAGGCGGCGGTCGGCGGATACCTCCGCCGCACCATGACCAACCTGCACATCAGCGCCTGGCGGCGCCGCAAGCTCAACGAGTACCCGACCGAGGAACTGCCGGAGACGCCCGGCGACATGGACGCGATGCGCGGCACCGAGCTGCGCACGGTCCTGTGGCAGGCGCTCGCCCGGCTGCCCGAACTCCAGCGCACCATGCTGGTCCTGCGCTACTACGAGGGCCGCACGGACCCGGAGATCGCGGACATCCTCGACATCAGTGTCGGCACGGTGAAGTCCAGCATCTGGCGCTCGCTGCGCCGGCTGCGCGAGGACGAGGTCCTCAGCTTCGGCCGTGACCGGGAGGACGCCTTCGGCGAACTCGTCGCCTGAAGGCAGGGGGGCCGGGGGGCCCGCGAAAAAAAGTACGAGCCGGGGTGTATCAGGGGGAGGATGCCGGGCTCTTACTCACGGGGAAGCACCACGGGGGAACAACCGGGGGACCGACCCGGGGGGACACGGGGGAACGGGACCACGGGGGTCACGGGGGATACGGGGGACCCACGGGGGAGCGGAAAGAGAGCGGGACTGGAGGGCCGGGGGGTCCGTCCAGTCCCGCTCTTCCGTTTGTGCGGGCGTGCGGGCGTGCGGGCGGGTGCGGGGCGCGGGCGCCTTACGCAGCCGTACGCGCCGTCGCGCACCGTCCGGCCGCGGCGGCCGCCAGCCGCCCCATCGCCTCGTCCCGGTCGCACGCGTGCGCGCCCAGCGCCGTCTGCCGGCCGATGACCGACCGCTCCTGCCGCATCAGCCGCCAGCCCCTGCGCAGCAGGAACGGCACGGACTTGCGGCCCTCGCGCAGATCCCGCACGAAGCGGCGCCGGAAGGTCGTCAGCGGACCCCGGCTCAGGCACAAGGCGTCGGCCAGCACCCCCAGTTCCCGGCAGCGCGTCACCAGCTCGGCGGCGAAGATGCCCTCCGCGAGGAACAGCGGCGTCCGCCCGATGTCGACCGACTCCCCGCCGGTGCGGGCGCTCAGCGAGAGGTCGTAGACCGGCACCCGGGTGCGGCCCGTGCGGCACAGCTCCGCGATGGCGGCGACGGCCGCGTCCGCGTCCCACGACCCGGGATGGTCCCAGTCGATGTCGGAGCTCTGGGGCACCGTCGGCAGCGTCGGGTCGGTCCCCTCCTTGTAGAAGTCGTCGAGGCGCAGCACCGGGAGGCCGGAGCGGGCGGCGAGGAGGGACTTGCCGGAGCCGGAGGGGCCGCAGAGCAGCACGACTCGGGTCGGTATGGGCGGATGGGAGCTCACGGGACACCAGTCTGAGGCATCCTTGGGCCGCCGTACGACCCCGCGGGTCGACTTTGAAGCGCGCGTCACATCTCAACTACGTTGCGCGTCGGAACGATTACTCCGAGGCGGGCGTCCACCTCGCTGGGCAACATCGACCCGCAGGCCGGCGTCCAGGCCCTGACCGGCACCGTCGCACAGGCCCAGTCGCTGGGCGCCGTACCGGTGCTGGGGCAGGCGACGGAACTGCTGCGCTGACGCAACCACGCACGGAGCGCGCACGCGAAGAGCCGCGCCGTCCCCGGACGGAGGGAGGGCGCGGCTCGCTCTCGGTGCGCGCGGTGCCGCGGTCGGTCAGTACGACGAGCCGGACGCGCCCAGCGCGCCCGTCGGGTGCCAGACCGTCTTTGTCTCCAGGAACGCCGTCATGCGGTCGGTGCCCGGTGTCGCGGACCAGTTCGCGTTGTCCACAGGCTGTGGACGCAGGACGCGCTTGAGGTTGTCGGCCGCCGAGGTCTCCAGCTCCTTCGCCAGCGCCTCGCCGGCGCCCGCGAGGTCGATCGCGTTGACGTCCTGGTGGGCGGCGAGCGGGGCGGCCAGCTCCGCCGTACGGCCGGAGAGGATGTTGACCACGCCGCCGGGGAGGTCGGAGGTGGCCAGCACCTCGCCGAGGGAGAGGGCGGGGAGCGGGGACTTCTCGCTCGCGATCACGACCGCGGTGTTGCCCGTCGCGATGACCGGGGCGAGGACCGAGACCAGGCCCAGGAAGGACGACTCCTGCGGGGCCAGGACGGCGACGACACCCGTCGGCTCCGGGGAGGACAGGTTGAAGAACGGGCCCGCGACCGGGTTGCCGCCGCCCACCACCTGGGCGATCTTGTCGGTCCAGCCCGCGTACCAGACCCAGCGGTCGATCGCCGCGTCCACCTGCGCCGCCGCCTTCGACTTCGACAGGCCCTCGGCGCCGGCGACCTCCGCGACGTACTGGTCGCGGCGGCCCTCCAGCATCTCGGCGACGCGGTAGAGGATCTGGCCGCGGTTGTACGCCGTCGCGCCGGACCAGCCGCCGAACGCCTTGCGCGCGGCGACCACCGCGTCACGGGCGTCCTTGCGGGAGGAGAGCGGGGCGTTCGCCAGCCAGTTGTTCTTCGAGTCAGTCACCTCGTACACCCGGCCGCTCTCCGAACGCGGGAACTTCCCGCCGACGTACAGCTTGTAGGTCTTCAGCACGCTGAGACGCTGTTCGGACTTCTCAGACATCGAGGTACGCCTCCAAGCCGTGGCGGCCGCCCTCGCGGCCGAAGCCCGACTCCTTGTAGCCGCCGAACGGCGACGTCGGGTCGAACTTGTTGAACGTGTTGGACCAGATCACACCCGCCCGGAGCTTGTTCGCGACCGCCAGGATGCGCGAGCCCTTCTCCGTCCAGATGCCCGCGGACAGGCCGTACGGCGTGTTGTTGGCCTTGGCGACCGCCTCGTCCGGCGTGCGGAACGTGAGGACCGACAGGACCGGGCCGAAGATCTCGTCGCGGGCGACGGTGTGCGCCTGGGTGACGTTGGTGAAGAGCGTCGGCGCGAACCAGTAGCCGGAGGAGGGGAGTTCGCAGGCCGGGGACCAGCGTTCCGCGCCTTCCGCCTCGCCCTGGTCGGCGAGGGCCGTGATGCGGGCCAGCTGCTCGGCGGAGTTGATCGCGCCGATGTCGGTGTTCTTGTCCAGCGGGTCGCCCAGGCGCAGGGTGGCCAGGCGGCGCTTGAGGGAGTCGAGCAGCTCGTCGTGGATCGACTCCTGGACCAGCAGGCGGGAGCCCGCGCAGCAGACCTGGCCCTGGTTGAAGAAGATGCCGCTCACGATGCCCTCGACGGCCTGGTCGATCGGGGCGTCGTCGAAGACGATGTTGGCGCCCTTGCCGCCGAGTTCGAGGGTGAGCTTCTTGCGGGTGCCCGCGACCGTGCGCGCGATCTCCTTGCCGACGGCCGTGGAGCCCGTGAAGGCGACCTTGTTCACGTCGGGGTGGGCGATCAGCGCGGCGCCGGCGCGGCCGTCGCCGGTGACGATGTTGACGACGCCCCGGGGCAGGCCCGCCTGGCGGCAGATGTCCGCGAAGAACAGGGCGGAGAGGGGGGTCGTCTCGGCGGGCTTCAGGACCACCGTGTTGCCGGTCGCCAGCGCCGGGGCGATCTTCCACGCCAGCATCAGGAGGGGGAAGTTCCAGGGGATGACCTGGCCCGCGACGCCCAGCGGGCGCGGGTTCGCACCGCTGTGCTCGTTTGTCGTCCTCCGGCCGAACCCGGCGTGGTCGAGCTTGTCGGCCCAGCCCGCGTAGTAGAAGAAGTGCGCGGCCACCAGGGGGAGGTCCGCGTCGCGCGTCTCCCTGATCGGCTTGCCGTTGTCCAGGGTTTCCAGGACGGCCAGCTCGCGGCTGCGCTCCTGGATGATCCGGGCGATGCGGAAGAGGTACTTCGCGCGCTCGGCGCCGGGGAGCGCCGACCACTTCTCGAAGGCCTTGCGGGCGGCCCCGACCGCGCGGTCGACGTCCGCCTCGCCCGCCTCGGCGACCTCGGAGAGGACCTCCTCGGTGG
This sequence comes from Streptomyces sp. NPDC058534, assembly GCF_042717365.1. Taxonomy (NCBI): domain Bacteria; kingdom Bacillati; phylum Actinomycetota; class Actinomycetes; order Kitasatosporales; family Streptomycetaceae; genus Streptomyces; species Streptomyces sp. NPDC058534. The sequence continues at coordinate 3,820 of NZ_JBHXNW010000097.1, read as the reverse complement.
ACGGGGAGACGGTCTTGAAGACCTTGCCGTCGGCCGCCTCGGCGAACTCGCCGTCGATGAACAGGCCGTAGGACGGAGCGATGTCGACGACCGCGCGCGACTCCGGCGCCGGTGCGTACTCGAAAACAGGTGCCATGGTGATCAGTCCACCGTCACGTAGTCGGGGCCGGAGTAGCGGCCGGTGGCCAGCTTCTGGCGCTGCATCAGCAGGTCGTTCAGCAGCGAGGAGGCGCCGAAGCGGAACCAGTGGTTGTCCAGCCAGTCCTCGCCCGCGGTCTCGTTGACCAGGACCAGGAACTTGATCGCGTCCTTGGCGGTACGGATGCCGCCGGCCGGCTTCACGCCGATCTGGACGCCGGTCTGCGCGCGGAAGTCACGGACCGCCTCCAGCATGAGGAGGGTGTTGGAGGGCGTGGCGTTGACCGCGACCTTGCCGGTGGACGTCTTGATGAAGTCGGCGCCCGCCAGCATGCCGAGCCAGCTCGCGCGGCGGATGTTGTCGTACGTCGACAGCTCGCCGGTCTCGAAGATGACCTTGAGGCGGGCGGACGTCCCGCAGGCCTCTCGTACGGCGGTGATCTCGTCGTACACCTTCATGTAGTGCCCCGCGAGGAACGCCCCGCGGTCGATGACCATGTCGACCTCGTCCGCGCCCGCCGCCACGGCCTCGCGCACGTCGGCCAGCTTGACGGCCAGCGAGGCACGGCCCGCCGGGAACGCGGTGGCGACCGAGGCCACCTTGACGTCCGAGCCGGCGACGGCCGCCTTCGCGGCGGGCACCATGTCGGGGTAGACGCACACGGCCGCCGTGGCGGGGGCCGTGCGGTCGGTCGGGTCGGGGCGGACCGCCTTCGCGCCGAGCGCCCGGACCTTGCCGGGGGTGTCCGCGCCTTCCAGCGTCGTCAGGTCGACCATCGAGATGGCGAGGTCGATGGCGTACGCCTTCGCGGTGGTCTTGATGGAACGGGTGCCGAGCGAGGCGGCGCGCGCCTCCAGGCCGACCGTGTCGACGCCGGGCAGCCCGTGGAGGAAGCGGCGCAGCGTGCTGTCGGACGCGGTGACGTCGGCGAGTCCGTGTGCGGGTGCGGCGGATGCAGCGGATGCAGTGGTGGGCATGGTCACCAGGCGAGCATATCTACGCGCGTAGCGGCTGTACAGTCCCGCGCGCTCATTCTGCGCACCGGCACCGCCCATGAGCGCTGCCCGCGCCGTCGGGCACAATCGGCAGCATGACGACCCCGGAGCCCCAGTCCCCCTCGCCGCAGCCGCCGGTGCCCGTGTCCAAGGACCGTGTCTACCGCTCGCCCGCGGGCATCGCCGGTGGCGTCCTGCTGCTCGCGCTCGCCCTGTGGCTCGGTATCGACGCCCTGGTCGCGGGCGAGGGGCGCACTCCGTGGTCGGCGGCCGCGGCGCTGCTCTTCCTGGTGCCGCTGATCGCCGCCTACACGGTGCGGCCCGCCGTCTTCGCCGGCGACGACCGGATGCGGGTGCGCAATCCCTTCCGCGTGATCGTGCTGCCCTGGGGGCAGGTCGAGTCGTTCCGCTCCGCCTACTCCAACGAGGTCTTCAGCGAGGCCGGGGACAAGTACCAGCTGTGGGCCCTTCCGGTCTCGCTGCGCGGACGCAAGAAGGCGGCACGGCAGGAGTCCCGGCGGGTCGCAGGGGGTGGCCGGGGGCGGGGCGGTCTGCTCGGGGGTGGCCGGGGGGCCGGTTCCGGCGGCGTGGACCAGGGTCCCGTGCGGGCCGAGGCCGACAAGGTCATGGACGAGCTGCGGGAGCTGTGGGAGGCGCGGAAGGACGCCGAGACCTCGCGGGGTGAGGTGTCGGTGCGGTGGGCCTGGGAGGTCGTGGTGCCGGTGGTGGTGGGGGCGGTGGGGCTGGCGGTGTTGCTGGGGACCGGGTGACGGGTGACCGGGAGGTGAGGGGGAGGGCTGCCGGGGGGTGCACCTTCGGTGCGCACCCCCCGGGTGGGGTCAGATGCCTGCCGCTGCTGAGAGGTCGCGCTTGAGTGTTGTCAGCAGGTCCGTCGCCTTGGTGCGGGCCGCGGGGAGGTCGGCGTGTGTGCCGACCGGGACGACCACCTCCAGGTAGCACTTCAGCTTCGGTTCCGTGCCGCTCGGGCGGACGATGACGCGTGCGCCGTCCAGGGTGTAGCGCAGGCCGTCCGTGGGCGGGAGCGTGGCCGTGCCCTGCGTGAGGTCCTCGGCGGCGGTGACCGGCAGGCCCGCGAGATGGGTCGGGGGCTGCTCACGCAGGCGGTGCATCGCGGCCGAGATCAGGGACAGGTCCTCCACGCGGACCGAGAGCTGGTCGGTGGCGTGCAGGCCGTGCTCCACGGCCAGGTCGTCCAGGAGGTCGAGGAGGGTGCGGCCGTCCTCCTTGAGGGTGGAGGCCAGCTCCGCCATCAGGAGCGCGGCCGTGATGCCGTCCTTGTCGCGGACGCCCTCCGGGTCCACGCAGTAGCCGAGAGCCTCCTCGTAGCCGTAGCGGATGCCGTCGACGCGCGCGATCCACTTGAAGCCGGTGAGGGTCTCGACGTGCGGGCGGTTCGCCTTCTCGGCGATGCGGCCGAGGAGGGACGACGACACGATCGACTCCGCGAACGTGCCCTGCGCTCCGCGGGTGACCAGGTGGGCGGCGAGGAGGGCGCCGACCTCGTCGCCCCGGAGCATGCGCCAGTCGTCCGTGGCGTCCTGTACCGCCACCGCGAGGCGGTCGGCGTCCGGGTCGTTGGCGATGATCAGGTCGGGGGTCGTCTCGCGGGCCTTCGCGACGGCGAGATCCATCGCGCCGGGCTCTTCCGGGTTGGGGAAGGCGACGGTCGGGAAGTCCGGGTCGGGGTCGGCCTGCTCGGTGACGAGGGCGGGGGTGGGGAAGCCGGCCCGGGCGAAGGCGGCGAGGAGGGTGTCCTTGCCGACGCCGTGCATCGCGGTGTAGACCGTGCGGGCCGTGCGGGGGGAGTCGGGGGAGAGGACCGCGTCCGTGCGGGCGAGGTAGGCGTCGAGGACGTCGTCGCCGAGGGTCTGCCAGCCGGTGGTGGGGCGGGGGACGTTGTGCAGGGAGCGTACGGCGTCGATGGCCGCGGCGATGTCGGCGTCTGCCGGGGGCACGATCTGGGAGCCGTCGCCCAGGTACACCTTGTAGCCGTTGTCGCGAGGTGGGTTGTGGCTGGCGGTGACCTCCACGCCGGCGACTGCGCCGAGGTGGCGGATGGCGAAGGCGAGGACCGGGGTGGGGAGGGGGCGGGGGAGTACGGCCGCCCTGAGGCCGGCGCCGGTCATGACCGCGGCGGTGTCCGCTGCGAAGTCGTGTGACTTGTGGCGGGCGTCGTAGCCGATGACGACCAGGCCGGCTGTGTCGTCCCCGTGGGGGGGCCCTTGCTTCTTGAGGTAGGCGGCGAGGCCCGCTGCGGCGCGGATGACCACGGAGCGGTTCATGCGCATCGGGCCGGCGCCGAGCTCGCCGCGGAGGCCCGCGGTGCCGAACTGGAGGGTGCCGGAGAAGCGTGCGGTGAGCTCTGCGTGGTCCTCGGCGTCGATGAGCTTGGCGAGTTCGGCGCGGGTGTCCGCGTCGGGGTCCTCGGCCAGCCATGCCTGGGCCCGTGCGAGGAGGTCGTCTTGCACGTCGGTCAGCCTCTCGTGTGTCGGTTGTCTGCGGGTGCCTGCGGCGCCTGTGCTGGTTTGGTGGGGGTGCGCGTAGCGCGTTGGGTTGTGTTGTGGGTCGGGGCCGCGTCGGGGGGTGTCCGTCCTCGGAACGGCGCGGAATCGGTCGGCCACAGAAGTGCTGTGTGTTGACGCGCCAACCGCTGCGGGCGGACACC
>NZ_JBHXNW010000096.1:24517-28258 GCF_042717365.1 Streptomyces sp. NPDC058534 | reverse complement strand
TCGGGTGCCATGCCGGAGGAGCCGCGGTGGGCGATGACGTCGGGGTCGCCGGTGGCGGCGTGTGCGGTGGTCGTCGTCAGGGCCAGGGCCAGACCGCCCAGCACGGCCACGACGAGACCCGCACGTCTGCCCGAGCGTCTGCCATCCGGTGCCGAGAGCACGGTGAAGCGCATGCGCGGTCCTTCCCTCGTAGCTCGGTGCGGGTCTGTTCGTGACGTACCGTCAGCCGCTCGCGGCGGGCAGGGCGTCGAGGACCGCGGTGGCCATGGCCACCGGGTCGCCCGAGGGATGGACGGGGTAGCGGTCGCGCTCCTGGTTCCAGGCGTTCTCCAGCGCGAACCAGTCGATGGCCGCCGGCGGCCGGCCGGTGGCCAGCGCGGTGTCGAGCGAGTCGAGGTACGTCGTCCACCGCATCGCGTAGAAGTCGCGGACCAGTCCCGACCACTCCCGGTTGGCGTAGTCGCGCAGCCCGCCGGTGTCGCTGCCGGAGCGGTGCCCCCAGGTGGTCAGGATCGAACGGGCGTCGAACTCGGCCGCGGCCCGCTCGGCCCGCGTACGGCCCCAGGACTTGGCATCCTCCAGCCACGGCCCGAGCAGGAACCGGGTGTCGGTCGCCAGCAGTCGGTCAAGCAGCGCCAGGTCGCTCTTCCACTCCGAGGCCAGCGCACGGAAGCGGGGCAGGTCCTTGGCGTCGTAGGCGGCCTTGATCTCCGGGAGCAGGGCCCGGCTGCGGTTGGCCAGCGCCTGACGGGCGACGTCCACCAGGTCGAAGCGGTAGGCGTCGGTCGTGCGCAGCGCCGGTGCGACCGTCAGCAACTCGGCCAGCGCCTCCTGCACGGTGTCCGGGTCGTAGCGCATCGCGCCGGGACTCCAGCTGGCCGCATTGGTGGCCGTCAGCCGGGGACGGGCGGTGAACAGGCTGTCCTGCGACTCGCTCCAGGTACCCGAGGGCGTGCTGTACGGACCCGTGCGCAGCAGCTCCCAGGCGCGGGCCGCGTGCGGGTCGGGGCCGCCGTAGCGGCGTGACGCGTAGCCGGCGAACCAGGCCCGCTGGTCCACCGGGCCCGTCCGCCAGGCCAGTTCGGTGAACAGCTCGTAGGCGACCGGATTGCCGCCGGTGCCCTCGGGCAGGTAGGCGATGCCCGCGAGGGTGCTGCCTGGCTTGCCGCGCCACTGGTCGAAACGCTCGGCCCAGACGGCCGTGTTGGCGCCGATGGTGGTGTGGCCGCCGAAATTGGGGATGGTGCCGAACGCGTAGGGTGCGCCGTGCCAGGTGGTCTCCCGGTCGAGCCCGTTGTAGCGGTCGGACAGTCCGTCGACGATGAGCAGCCTGCTCTTGTCGACGGCGTCGATGATCTCCGGCGAGGGGTTCCTCTGCCAGCCGATCAGGGTCCAGACCGCACCGGGACGGGCGGTCTGCAGAGCGTTCATCACGGCTCGGGCGGCGTCCCCGACCGGCACGTTCCCCGGTCGGCCGCCCTCGTGCAGCAGATCCATCTTGAACATCGACGAGTCGCCGAACAGCTCGCGCTGATGCCGGTAGAAGGAGGCGGCGACCCGGCGGAACACCTCGCTGCGCGGATCCAGCCAGTCGGGCCGCTCGAAGCCGACCCACTGGCCCTGCGGGACGACCGGCCCGGTGGGGTTCCGTTCCGTGAATCCCGGGAGCACCGTGCCGAAGTAGCCGGGCAGCACCGGGGTCATGCCGAGCCGGCGCAGCCGGTCCGCGATCCGGCGTCCGAGGTCGGCGCGGTCCCGGAGGAGCCGCTCGGAGACGGGACCGGCGAAGCCGGACATGTTCTGCATCAGCCACCACGGCTGGTGCGCCGGACCGGGGATCCAGGACCTGAGCTCCTTCCCGGAGTAGCCGAACTCCTGGAATGTCTCGTGGTAGACGGCGTCGGCGCCCATCTGCACGAAGACCTCGTTCACCCCGTGCAGGGCGAGCAGGTCGATCTGCTTCTCGTACGAGGCCCAGTCGCGGTAGGCGCCGGAGTAGCCGTCGTCGGTGTCGTTGAGCGCGAAGCGGTGCGGCACCGACGCCTGCCGGTGCACGGTCCCGGCCGGCGCCGGCAGCGTGCGGGGCAGCTTCGCCGTACTCCGCCCGGGCCACCCGAGGTCCACCTTCGCCGTGTACTTGAGGTACCAGTTGACGCCGCTGAGGATCACGGCCGGGCTGGTGCCCCGGACGCGCACATGGCCGGCCCGGCCGGACACGCTGAAGTAGTCGCCGGAGGCGGGGCGGGCGGCCGGGACCAGGGTGAACTGCGAGACATGGCGGGGGAGCAGGCGGGAGAGTGCCGCCCTGGCGGAGTGCGTGGCGAAGGCGGGCCCGCCCGGTGGGGAGGCGGCCGCGGAAGAGGTGCCGGGGGTGAGAGCCGTGGTAAGCAGGAGGAGGGCGGTGGCTGCGTGGACGGCAGCCCAGGGTCTGAGGCCTCTCACAGGTCACCTCTGTCGGGTTGTCGAGGGGGTGTTGGTGAATATGAGGGCGGGGGAGCCCACCGTCAAGAAGGCATCCGGTCATGACGTACGTCTCGCCTGGTACACCGAGTCGTAGATGGGGAAGACGTGACGCAGCCCGGTCAGCGCGAAGAGCTGCTTGGTGGGGGCGTCGGTGATGACCAGTTTCAGCTCGCCGCGGACCGTGTGGACGCGTTTGAGCACGCCGACCAGGACGCCCAGCCCCATGGAGTCGATGAACGCCACCCCGCGCAGGTCGATGACGAAACGGCGGAGTCCGTCCGCGAGCCGCTCGATCATGTGCTGCTTGATCGTCGGCACGGTGTACACGTCCACCTCGCCGCGGATCTCCACGACGGTCCAGCCGTCGACATCGCTGTAGTTGATCTCGATCGGAGGTTCCATACGTACCCAACGGCGATGCCGTGGGCAGAGGTTGTGCCGCACATTCGTTCTGCATATGCGTGAACGGTTGGCCAAAGGATCACCTGAGGTGCGGGTGGGGGCCGCATTGCGGGGTGCGAGAAGGGGCTGAAGGTCACCCTCGGAACGCGTGTTCGAATAGACCGCGGTCGCTCCGGCCGCTCGGCCCCGCCGTGCGCGTTCCGCCATTCGGGGTCATCCTGATAGCCGGGCCACGTAGCCCACAGACCGACCTACCGGGAGGTCCTGTGATTCTGCTCGCGCTTCTCCTACCGGTCGTGATGATGGCCTTCCTCTTCGCCGCGGACGCGCTCGAGGACCTGATCTTTCCGCCCCCGGCGGCTCCGGAGGAGGACGCCTCAGATGCCGCCGGGGCCACGACCACCTCGCCCTGACAGGGACAGGGCACCCGGCCCGAAGAAGACCAGCAGCAGGAAGCCCCAGCAGAACAGCGCCGGGGACAGCCCGCCGTTCTGGAGCGGGAACAGCCCGTCCTGCTGGTGCTCGGTGAAGTAGGCGAACGCCATGCTCCCCGAGCCGATGAACGCCGCGCCGCGCGTGGCCGCGCCGACGAGGACGAGGGCGCCGGCCACCAGCTCGATCACCCCGGCGTACCAGAACGGCCAGTCGCCCACGGGACTGGCCGGCCGGTCCAGCAGCCCGAAGACCGTCGCGGCGCCCTCACTGGTGAACAGCAGGCCCAGGACGATGCGGAACAGGCCTAGTACCAGGGGCTGCTGCCTGGTCAGCCGGTCGTTCGGGCGTGCGGTGCTCATCGGTGCGCTCTCCCTCGGGTCGTGCGGCGTGGGGGGCGGGGGCCCCCGCGGCGCGGGGGGGGGGGAGCGCCCCCCACCCCCC
>NZ_JBHXNW010000096.1:13635-24507 GCF_042717365.1 Streptomyces sp. NPDC058534 | reverse complement strand
GTGGGGGGCGCGGTGGGTAGCGGGGGCCTCTCCCCGGGGGGGGGGGGGGGGGGGGCGCCCCCCCCCCGCGGCCGTAGGGAGTACGAGACCTCTCCCGTACTCCCTACGTGCACGCGGGGCGATCGACTCAACGCCGTCCCCGACCGGTGGAACCGCCGGCCGTCAGCCGTCGGGATCGCCCGGCCAGTAGCCGCCGACCGATCTTCATCCGGGCCTCGAACCACCAGGTTCTTCAGGGGGTCAGGGACCAGCGCGGCGTCACCCCGGTGAGCCGGCAGACGAGGAAGTACAGCGGTATGGGCGCGGTGTACGGCGAGTCGCCGTCGGGGCCGTGGACCATGCGCGGACCCGCCGGCCGGGTCTCCGCCCGCGCGCGGGTCCAGGAAGGGTCGCCGCTCACGTAGAGGGCGCTGTGCGGCCACGCGACCCCGATGTCGGAGCCCGACGGAACGATCCACCACCAGCGCCCCTGGTCGGCGAACACGCAGCCCGCGCGGGGAAGGCGGGCCAGGATGCGCTCGCCGTGGTCCGGCGAGGTACCCACCGCGTCGTGACCGAGGCCGGTACGCACTCCGGCGGGCAGGGTCAGCGGGGCCGGGCCGGAGAGGTGTCGCTGGGGTGGACGGACGGTGCCGGACTGGCGTGCGTGGTCACGGGCGAGGGCCGTGGACGGACGTGGATCACGGGTGTGCTGCAGGTCCATGGGGGGTGTCCTTTGGCCGGGCGGGGAGCGCGGTCTGCCGACGCGCACAACCGGCGGATCACCAGGAGAACGTTGTCATGCGAGACCGTCCCAGGGGGTGGGGGATGCGTCTTCGACAGGACGGTCCTGGAACTCGGTTGACGTGAGGAAACAGGGGGCGGTGGAACCACTGTGTCATCCGTCCGCAACCGTCCGCAACCGGCAAGTTGAAAATTGCAGTTGAGTGGATGCATGCTCCTCGGACGGGGACGGCCGTCGTGGCAGACTGCGCACCCGAGGCCGGGCGCGCAGCCACGAAGAAGGAGATGGTGTGACCTCGGAGACAGATTGGGGCGGTGCCCCCTCCGTGCTGCGCATGATCCTCGGCAGGCAGTTGGAGGAGTTGCGCACCCGGGCCGGTCTGTCCTTCGAACAGGCCGCCGAATCGATCGGGGTGAGCCACTCCACGATCCGGCGCATGGAGGCGGCGAAGGTGGCCCGCCTGCGGCTGCCGGACGTGGAGAAACTGCTCGAGTTCTACGGCGTCCGCGACCAGCAGGAGATCGACACCTTCCTGAAGTCGGCCCGCGAGGCGAACAATCGGGGCTGGTGGCACACCTACCGCGACGTCATGCCGGACTGGTTCGCCGCCTACCTCAGTCTGGAGCAGGCGGCCCTGCACATCCGCGCCTACGAGCCCGAGTTCGTGCACGGTCTGCTCCAGACCCCGGCCTACGCGCGGGCCCTGCTGAGCGCCGGCAATCCGCACGCCTCCTCCGTCGCCACCGAGCGACGGGTCGCACTGCGTATGCGGCGCCAGGAGATCCTCACCCGTCCCGCTCCGCCCCGGCTGTGGGTCGTCATGGACGAAACGGTCCTGCGCTGGCCCGTCGGCGGCTCCGAGGTGATGCGGGAGCAGGTGGACCACCTGATCGAGGTGGGCCGGCTGCCCAACGTCACGCTGCAGATCATGCCGTTCGCCCAGGGCCCGCACCCCGCGATGCGGGCCGGCGCGTTCCATGTGTTCCGCTTCCGGGCTCCCGAACTCCCCGACATCGTCTACCTCAGCGGCCTCGTGGGCGCCGTCTACCTGGACAAGGGCGACGACGTGGTGGTCTACCGCGAGGCGCTGGACCGCCTGGGCGCCCAGTCCGTGCCGGCCCGAAGCACCGAGGAACTCCTCGGCGCGCTACGCAAGGAGCTCTGAATGGACCACCACCCACAGCACTCCGCCGGCTCCGGGACGCCGTCTTTGGAACCGGGCCCGTACGAGTGGGCCAAGCCGTGGAGCGACGACGCGGGCGGCGCCTGCGTCGAGGCGCGGAGGCTGGGCGACGGACGGATCGCGTTGCGTCAGTCCTCGGACCCGGACGGCCCCGCGCTCGTCTTCACGCCCCACGAGATGACGAGTTTCCTGGACGGTGTGAAGGCGGGACAGGCCGACTTCCTCTACTGAACAGGCCGGTTGCCGTAGGTTCCACCGAGAGATCACTGGTACCGCACGACCCGATGGAGAGGGGCGAACGTTGTCCGACAGCGGATGGCCGGCCGACCGGATCGACACCGAGCACGCGCACTCGGCCCGGATCTACGACTACATCCTGGGAGGCAAGGACTACTACCCCGCCGACCGGGAGGCGGGTGACGCGATGGCCGCGGAGTGGCCCGCGCTGCCCGTGCACATGCGCGCCAACCGGGACTGGATGAACCGCGCGGTGCGCTGGCTGGCGGAGGAGGCGGGCATACGCCAGTTCCTCGACATCGGCACCGGCATCCCGACCTCCCCCAACCTGCACGAGATCGCGCAGTCGGTGGCGCCCGAGTCGCGCGTGGTCTACGTGGACAACGACCCGATCGTCCTCACCTTGTCCCAGGGGCTGCTGTCCAGCACGCCCGAGGGCCGGACGACGTACATCGAGGCGGACTTCCAGCATCCGGAGGACGTCCTCGAATCCGCCGAGTTCCGCAAGACGCTGGACCTGGGCAGGCCGGTCGCGCTCACCGTGATCGCGATCGTGCACTTCGTCCTCGACGAGGACGACGCGGTCGGTATCGTCCGCCGCCTCCTGGAGCCCCTGCCGCCGGGCAGCTACCTGGCGATGACCATCGGCACCGCCGAGTTCGCGCCGGACGAGGTCGGCCGGGTCGCGCGGGAGTACGCGGCCCGCGACATGCCGATGCGGCTGCGCACCATCGACGAGGCGCACGAGTTCTTCGAGGGCCTGGACCTGGTCGAACCCGGCATCGTCCAGGTCCACAAGTGGCACCCGGACGGCGCGGGGGAGCAGGGCATCCGCGACGAGGACATCGCGATGTACGGCGCGGTGGCCCGCAAGCCGTAACGGCACGCGGCGGCGGGACGGGTTCGGAGGCGTCCGGCAGGAGGCGGCAATGCGCAGCCTGCCGGACGCGAACTCCCGTCCCACCGCCAGGTGCCCGGACTGGAGGCGGGCAGGAAGCGGGCCGCCGGGGACCCCTTCCGATCCGGCGTGGTGCCCGGTGAGTTCGACGCCGCGCCGCGCACCTTCGGGCTGCTCGCGACCGCCGAGCTGTACGCCCGCGTCACGGGTGACCACCGGTACGACGACTTCGCCGCCGGGCAACTGGCCTGGGTATTCGGGGCCAACGCCTGGGGCACAGGCTTCGTCGTGGGCGCCGGCGACCTCTGTCCGTACTGCCCCCACCACCAGGTGGCCAACCTGGCCATGAGCCACACGGGCCGGGGAGACATCCTGCGCGGAGCCGTCGTCAACGGGCCGAACGACGCCGGCCTCCTGAGCGACCGGGACGCCGTCGACGCGGCACGCCCCTGCGCCTACGCGCCGGACGACTTCACCTCGACGGCGCTGTACGCGCTCTCCCTCGCCGTCGGGCGGACCTGAGGCGGGCGCGGGTGGGTTCAGGAGGCGGTCGGCCAGGTGCGCAGCAGGGTGTCCAGCGCGTTGAGGATCTCCGTCCAGCTCTCCTGCGCGTCGGGTGCGCTGTGGCTGAACCCCCCGGCGGTCTCCAGGCCGACGTATCCGCTGAAGACGCTGCCCAGCAGGCGTACGGCGTGCGTCTGCTGCGGTTCGGCCAGGTCGTACCCGCGCAGGACGGCCCGCGACATCTGGGCGTGCCGCGCACCGGCACTGGACGCCGCCGCCTCCGGGTCGAGGCGGAACTGCGCGGCGGCGAAACGGCCCGGGTGCCGGAGGGCGTAGTCGCGGTAGGCGTTGGCGAAAGCGGTCAGCGCGTCCTTGCCGGCCCGGCCGGCCACCGCCTCGGAGACCAGGTCGGCCAGCTCTTCGAGAGCGAACAGCGCGATGCCGGTCTTGAGGTCGTGGGCGTTCTTCACGTGCGAGTAGAGGCTCGCCGTGCGGACACCGAACCGCCGGGCCAGCTCCGTGGGTGTGGTGTGCTCGAACCCGATCTCGTCGGCCAGCTCGGCCCCCGCCCTGACCAGGGTCTCCGTCGTCAGTCCTGCCCGCGCCACACTCGTCCTCCACGTCACCTGCCGAGCAACCGTAGAAGATTATGTGTGTGCCTAACGTGATTAGGCAACCTGGGGGGTCAGTGGTGCGTCGCCGCCGCCCAGCGGGTCTCCCGGTACTCTCGCGCCCCGGCCATCAGCGCGTTGAGCGCGTCCCGGGTGCTCATGAGGTCCGCGATGTGCTCGGACAGCCGGTCGCGCTCCTGCGCCATGCGCTCCAGGGCGGCGTCCGAGTTGTCCTCGCTGGGCGCGTCGACGCACGGCAGCAGTTCGGCGATGGTGCGGCTGGACAGCCCCGCGGCGTAGAGCCGCTGGAGGAACCTGACCCGCTCGACCTCGTGGTCCGTGTAGTGGCGCTGGCCGCTCGGGCTGCGGGTGCTGGTCAGCAGCCCCTGGTCCTCGTAGTAGCGGACGGACCGGACGCTGACCCCGGCCCGTGACGCCAGCTCCCCGATGCGCATGCCGTACTCCCCACTCCCCACTGTGACCCGCGACACAGACCCTTGCCTCTGACGTCAGTGTCAGGTTTTAGCGTAGCGCCTGAGCCCGACATCCGGGCCCCGCGCGACCAAGGAGTTCCGACGTGACGTCCCTCTTCGACAGCTACCCGCTCGGTGAACTGACCCTGCCCAACCGGATGGTGATGGCCCCGATGACGCGGGTCCGTGCCGCGGCGGGCGGGTTGGCCACGCCGTCGATGGCGACGTACTACGCCCAGCGGGCCTCGGCCGGACTGATCGTCTCCGAAGGCGTGCAGCCGAGCCTGGTCGGACAGTCCAACCCGGGTACGCCCGGGCTGTACACCGACGAGCAGGTGGCCGCGTGGCGCCCGGTGACCGACGCCCTGCACGCCAACGGCGGACGGATCTTCGCCCAGATCATGCACGGGGGACGCGTCTCGCACCCGGAGACCACGGGCGTGCGCCCCGTCGGACCCTCGGCCGTGCCCGCCGTCGGAAAGGTGTTCACCCCGACCGGTCCCCAGGCGGCGCCGACTCCGCGCGCCCTGGAGACCAACGAGGTGCCCGAACACGCCCTCTCCTACGCCGATGCCGCCCGCCGCGCGGTCGACGCCGGCTTCGACGGGGTCGAACTGCACGGCGCCAACGGCTACCTCATCTCGCAGTTCCTCTCCTCCAACGCGAACCTCCGCACCGACCGCTACGGAGGCTCGGTGGCCAACCGCATCCGCTTCGCCGTCGAAGCGGTGTCCGCGACCGTCGAGGGCGTGGGCGCCCACCGGACCGGTATCCGGCTCTCCCCGGCCGGGACGTTCTGGGGCGTCGAGGAGACCGACGTCCCCGAGCTCTACGCCGAGCTGCTGACCGAGCTGGCGCGCCTCGGCCTCGCCTACGTCCACGTCGAGGCCACCGCCGAGGAGGAGGTGCTGGTCGGTCTGCGCCGCGCCTGGCCGGGCACGCTCATCATGAACCCGGTGCTGCCGATGGGGCCGAAGCAGGCCGGGCGGGACGAGGCCGACCACTGGCTGGGGCTCGGTGCGGAACTCATCAGCTTCGGCCGCGGGTTCATCGCCAACCCCGACCTGGTCGAGCGGCTGCGTACCGGGCTCCCGGTCGCCCCGGTGGACGAGGACACGTACTACCAGGGCGGCGACGCCGGTTACCTGACCTACCCGTCCTACCAGCACACCGCCTGACGGCCGCCCGCATGCCGGTGTGTGATGTGAATCACTCACCGGCGGGCGGTTGCCGGGCGGGGAAGTCTCGTATCCCTCTCATGACGGCGGAGCTGCGAATGCGAGGATGAGCCGCCATGACTGCTGGGTGGTGCTGCCGCACGACGCGGGCCGCGGTGTTCGCGGCCGTCTGCGTGCTGCTCGCCACCCTCGGGCACGTCCTGATGTCGGACACCTCCGTGCCCTGGTGGGCCCTCGTCACCGCGGTCACGGTGACCGGCGGCGCGGGATGGTGCCTGGCCGGCCGGGAGCGCGGGGTCCTCCTCGTCTCGTCCGTCGTGGTGGTCGCCCAGACGGCACTGCACGAGTGGTTCTCCTACGCCCAGCGGCTCACGGCGCCGCCCGCGTCCCCGATGCCCATGAGCGGCGGCGCGTCTGCTCCCGACCACACGGCCGCCATGGCTCACCTGGGCCATGCCATGCATCCCGCCGCGCACGGCGGCTCCACCGCGGGGCCGACCATGACCATGGACTCGATGACCGGCTTCGGCCAGGTCATGGAAGCGATGTCCTCGTCGGGCATGCTGGCCGCCCATCTGCTGGCCGCGTTGCTGAGCGGCCTGTGGCTGGCGTACGGCGAGCGCGCGGTCTTCCGCATCCTGCGGGCCGTCGCCGGATGGCTGGCCGCCCCGCTGCGCCGGCTCCCCCCGCCCCCGGCCCCACCCCCCGGCCCGCGTCTCGCCCCGCGGGGGGGGGGCGCCCCCCACCGGCCGCCACGGCTGTTCCTCGTTCACGCGATCACTTCTCGGGGTCCGCCCGCGGGAACCGCTGTCGTCTGAGACAGCCGGTCCCCCGACCGTGCCGGGCGTTCCCCGCCGGGCCGGGCCGGGCGTCGGACGTACACCGCCCGTCGGGTACGTCCGCCACTCCCACCCCGTCACCGGGCCTCGCCGCGCACCGTGCGCCGCCGGGTCCGGAAGCCGGACGTCCGCGCACGCGGTGACCGCATGCCGCGCGTCGTGTGCCGGAGATCCGGGCTCACGAGAAGGACAGCATGTGATCAGTCCTGCCCCCTCCGCCGTCCACGACCGGACGGCACGCGCCGCGAGAGCACGTCAGGAGCGGACGTCCGCCGACGAGTCGGCGACGGTCTGGGCGCTGGCGGCCCGCGGCGGCGATCCGCGGGCCGTGGAGAACCTCGTCCGCGCCCTCCAGCGGGACGTCCGCCGCTTCGTCACCCACCTCGGCGCCGACCCCCAGTCCGCCGACGACCTCGCCCAGGACACCTTCCTGCGGGCGCTCGGCAGCCTGCACCGCTTCGAGGGCCGCTCCTCCGCCCGTACCTGGCTGCTGGCCATCGCCCGCCGCGCGGTGATCGACAGTTACCGGCACGCGTCCGCCCGGCCCCGGCTGCTGGCCACCGACGACTGGGAGACCGCCGCCGAGTGTGCCCAGGAACACGGTCTGCCGGGATTCGACGACGGTATCGCCCTCGCGGGACTGCTTGACGCGCTGCCGCACGACCGGCGCGAGGCGTTCGTCCTGACCCAACTCGTCGGTGTCTCCTACGCCGAGGCCGCCGAAATCGTCGGCTGCCCGGTCGGCACGGTCCGCTCCCGGGTGGCCCGCGCCCGCGAGGCGCTGATCCGGTCCCTCGGCGAGGCCGAGCGCACCGGCCCGCCGGACGCACAACGGGCGATCAGGTCCCGCACAGCCTGCCGTTAGCATGTTCGAGCTCGTGACGATCGCCATGAGTGACCCGTTTGTCCGACCTCTAGCAATCAGGCCAAATAATTGAAAGCCATACCGACACGAATATCCGCGCGAACGACGCTCTGGGGCGCGGCGGGTGTGGCGACCCTCGGGTTCCTCATCGCGCTGGAGTTCGCCGCGCGCCACTACGGCGAGCCGGGGCCGATCACCCAGCAGGCCCGCGAGGTGGTCTTCGCCCCGGATTCGGGGCCGCTGCTGTACGCGGGGCTCGCCCTGACGATGGTGGTGCTCACCTGGCGGCAGCGGTTCGTCGCGGCCGGTGTGGCGATCGGCGTCGACCTCGTCCTGTGGCCGGTGCGCTGGGCGGTCGGCGCGGACATGAACTTCGGCAACGGCGCGCTGTGGGTGGTCCTGGGCTGTGCGGTCGTCGCCGTCACGCGCCGTGCCGGCCGGGAACGGGCGCTGCTGCTGAAGGGTGTCGGTCTTGGGCTGCTGCTGGTGGCCGGGCACAAGACGGGGGACACCTGGCTGCTCATCACGTCGGAGACCCGCCCTGCGGTGCTCGACCCCTACTTGGCGACCGCCGACCACGCGCTCGGCGATCCCTCCTGGCTGGTCGGCCGGCTGGTGAACGCCACCTCGCCGGTCGGCGACGGCATCCTCCACGTCGTCTACGGCCAGCTCCCACTGGCGGCGGCCCTGGTCGGCCTCTACCAACTGCGCCATGTGGCGGTCGAGCGCCGCTTCCCGAGCCACCATCTGGTGCGCACCTTCCTCGTCATCGGCCTGCTCGGGCCCGCCGTCTACATGATCTTCCCGGTCGTCGGGCCCGTGTACGCCTACGGTGCCGAGGGCGGACAGTGGGCGGTGGCCAACCTGTGGCCGGACACCCTGCCGTCGATCGGTGCCCCGCACGCGGTGCCGTTCGACGAGATCACCCCGCGCAACTGCATGCCCAGTCTGCACACGGCGTGGGCGACGACGCTCTTCGTCCACTCGCGCAAGGGATCGCGCCCGATGCGGTACGCCGGGACCTTCTGGCTGGTCGCGACCCTCACCGCGACGCTGGGCTTCGGCTACCACTACGGCGTGGACCTCATCGCCGGCGTGGTGTTCGCGCTCACCGTCGAGGCGGCGATGCGCGCGTTCGCCCGCGGCTGGGACCGGTCGGCCGTCCGGCTGGTCGCCCACGGAGTGACGGTGTTCGCGGTGCTGCTGGTCTCGTACCGCGTGCTCCCGGAGGAGATGGCCGCGTACCCGTGGGTGGCCGGACCGCTTCTCCTCCTCGCGATGGCCTCCGTGGTGGTCGGCTACCTGCGGACCACCAGGGCGTGGGAGCCGAAGCCCGAGCGTGTGCGGCAACCGGAGCCGCCGAGGCCGGCTGAGCCGCAGCCCGAACTCGTCTGAGACGGTGAGGCCCCTGTAGGGGCCAACGGGCTTGCGGAGCAAGGCTGTTCACGAAAAGGACACAGCACTCCGGTCGTCGTACACCCGCTGGGCTACCGTCGGTAACACCCTGTCGGCGCAGGAGTGACTCCCGTGTCCCTCCGCCCTGCGTACACCGTCGGAAGGCAGCCCATGCAGAACACACCAGCACCTGCCGGGATCACTCGCCGGGGCGCCCTGACGGTGACCGGGGGAGTGCTCGCGGCGGCGACACTGGCCCCAGACGATGCCCGCCTTCGCGGCCGAGGGGCAGGAGGCGGACGCGATCGTGGTCGGGCACGGTCTCGCGGGGCTGGTGGCCACGGCCGAACTCGCCGCGGCGGGCCGCAAGGTACTGCTCCTCGACCAGGAACCCGAGGCGAGCCCGGACGCGCCGCGGCAGCCGCGACGGCGACCTGAGAGACGGCCGCCCCTCGCTACTCGAAGCAGTGGCCCTGCCGGAGGTCGTCGATCAGTCCCGGCCCGACCGGCCGCCACCCGAGCAGTTCGCGGGTCAGGGTGCTGGAGGCCGCCCGGCTGGCCGCCAACGGGCCGGCCGGCCGGCCGAAGTGGGCCGCCAGGTCCTCGGCCGGGACCGACATCAGGCGCGTCGAGTCGCGGCGGTGCGCGGCGGACCAGTGGTTGGTCCCGTCGCCGATGTATCCGGAGACGCCCTTCTCTCGTGCGACGCGGATCAGGGCCACGATGTCAGTCACTGTCATCGCTCGCCCGGGGGCGCATCAGCCGGAGGTCCTCGCCCCACGCGTCCAGCACCGCCGCGTGGCCGGCCGCGCGCACCGCGGTCTCCACCCGGCCGAACAGTTCCCGCTGTACGTCCGCGTCACCGGTCTCCGCGACGCGCGCGACAGTGGACAGCAGCTCTCGCGTGTCCCATCCCGGGAGCGGGAAGCGTTCCAGTTCCCACGCCAGGTACTTGTTGTAGGGGCGCGGACGGCGGTCGAGGGCGAACAGCAGCTCCAACAGGAAGCCGGCACTGTCACCCGCGTCGAGGCGCGCGGCGAGCGGATGCCCGTCCCGGGCGTTCTTGACCGACCGGTAGAGCGAGTTCGCGTAGGCGTCCAGCCGGGCGGCCGCCACCCGCGACGCCTCTGCGGCGTCGAGCCACCCCTTCGCGGCCACCATCTCGGCGATGCCCCCGTCCAGCCGGTCGAGCACGACCCGGGACCGGGCCAGGGCATAGCGCTCGAATCCGCCGAGCCGGCGGAACTCCGCGACCGTCACCACGACGAGATCCAGCTCGGCGGAGCGGAAGCCGTCGAGACCGGCGAGACCGGCGGGACCGGCGGGACCGGCGAGGCCGGTGTGCGCCGAGTCGGCCAGCACGACGTACAGGTCGTGGTCGGAGTGGCGGGTGGCCATGCCGTCGTGGGCGTGGGATCCCTTGAGGACGAGTCCGACCACATCGGGGTCGGCGGTGGCGCGGGCGACGAACGCCGCATAAGTCATGGGGTGTTGTGCGGACATGGGCCGGTCTCCAGACAGCTCTACGGGGGGGCATGCCGAGCCACCCTCGAAGTCCTGCCGACCCGAGGGCGGTGAATCCGTTCACGACGGCCGTGACCGTCGCCCCGCAGATCAACGCACGTCCGGCACCCTAGCGGCCGATCGCCGCGTCCGGCAACGCGTTTGTCCGCCGCAGGAGACACATGACAGATGTCATGCGGACCGGTGGCGGATGGCACTGCCCCGGCCCCTCGGACGCCCACAGGCTGGAGGCACGGACATCGCGGTGCGTCGGGCGACTTGGGGCCCGTGGACACCGGCCCCCGCGCCGCCCGTCCCCCCGCGGAGGTACCAGTGAAGCAGCACCGCCCGGTCGTCCACGTCGCGTCCTCGGTCGTCATCGCGCTCGCCCTGGCAGACCCGAGTTGGCGCCCGTCCCCGAGCTGTACATGCTCGGGGCGCGGGACGACTGACCCAACGGGG
>NZ_JBHXNW010000096.1:3792-13625 GCF_042717365.1 Streptomyces sp. NPDC058534 | reverse complement strand
GCCTCGCCCCCGGTTTGGGCCCCCCCTCCCCCGTCCGACCTTGTCGGGGGGGGGGGCATCACTCCCCCCGGGGGGGGGGGGGGGGCCCCCGCCCCCCCCACACCCCGCGGGTTCCCGGACCGCCTCCCGGCGTCAGGCCTTTTCCTGCATGGACCGCCGGGCCGGGTTGCCCTGCTCGGCGGCCTTCGGGTCCTTCTCGTCCGCCTTGGCCCGCACACCCTTGGCGATGCGGTCACCGGTGGTCTTGTCGATGTTCGACCAGTACTCGAAGGCCCGCTGGAGGACGGGCTCGCTCACCCCGTTGAGGAGGTGGCCGACCACGTTGTCGACCAGCCGGTCACGGGCCGCGTCGTCCATGACCTCGCGCACCAGCGTGCCCGGCTGACCCCAGTCGTCGTCCTCGGGATGGTCGACGTAGGCCGTGCGGGTGATGGCCCCGTCCGTCTCCCAGCTGGGCGGGGTGCCGAACCGCTCGGTGTCGGCGGCGGGACCGCCCTTGGAGTTCGGCGCGTAGACCGGGTCGGTCGTCTTCCGATAGGCCATCGCTCCGTCCTTGGAGTACGTGTGGACGTCGACGACCGGGGCGTTCACGGGGAGCTGCTGGTAGTTCGCGCCGATCCGGTGACGGTGGGCGTCGGCGTAGGAGAAGAGCCGGGCCAGCAGCATGCGGTCCGGGCTCGGGCCGATGCCGGGGACCAGGTTGTTGGGCTGGAAGGCCGCCTGCTCGATCTCGGCGTGGTTGTCGGTGGGGTTGCGGTCGAGCGTCATGCGGCCGACCGGGATGAGGGGGTAGTCGCCGTGCGGCCACACCTTCGTCAGGTCGAACGGGTTGAACCGGTAGCCCGCGGCCTCCTCGTACGGCATGACCTGCACGTACAGGGTCCAGCTCGGGAACTCGCCGTCACGGATGTGCTCGAACAGGTCCCGTGTGTGGTAGTCCGTGTCGGCCGCCGCCATCTGGTCGCCCTCGTGCTGCGTGAAGAACTCGATGCCCTGGTCCGTCTTGAAGGTGTACTTCACCCAGAACCGCTCGCCGGCCGCGTTGATCCACATGTAGGTGTGGGAGGTGTAGCCGTTCATGTGGCGCCAGGTCCGGGGGATACCGCGGTCTCCCATGAGCCAGGTGACCTGGTGCGCGGACTCCGGCGACAGGGTCCAGAAGTCCCACTGCATGTCGTGGTCGCGCAGATTGTTGTCCGCCCGGCGCTTCTGCGACCGGATGAAGTGCTGGAACTTCATCGGGTCCTTCATGAAGAACACCGGCGTGTTGTTGCCGACCATGTCGTAGTTGCCCTGGCTGGTGTAGAACTTCACCGCGAAGCCGCGCGGGTCGCGCCAGGTGTCGGGGCTGCCGCGCTCGCCCGCCACGGTGGAGAAACGGATGACCAGGTCGGTGGTCGTCCCCGGCTGGAAGACGGCCGCCTTGGTGTAGGCGCTCACGTCGTGCGTCACCTCGAAGTGACCGAAGGCGCCGCTGCCCTTGGCGTGCGGCTGGCGTTCGGGGATCCGCTCCCGGTTGAACTGCGCCATCTGCTCGATGAGGTAGGCGTCCTGGAGGAGTACCGGGCCTCCCGGGCCGACGGTGAGCGAGTGTTCGTCGCTTTCCGCCGGTGCGCCGGAGTCCGTGGTGGTGGCGGGCGTGATGTCCGTCATGAGACTGCCTTTCGTCGTGGAGTGGGTGACGCCCAGGCGCCGCGCGACACGATCGCGGGGGAGGGGTGCCCTGGAGCGGCCACGCCAATCCGGTCCGGGTTCGGCCGGACGGGGGCCTCGCGCTTCTCGCGGCACCTCTCGTGCCGCTCGCGGAACGACTCCGGCCCCGGGTACGGACACGGGGCACCGCCGCTCCCGCTCCCGCTCCCGTGCCGCGTCCCGGTGCCGGGACGCGCCGCGTGCTCACCCATCCGTCCAGGCCTTCCGGAGTGCCGTCGTCCGTATCAGTCTCCGCCGCCGCCGAGGGCGCGCAAGCGGAGACGGCAGGGCGAACGCGTGCCCGGGGACGGTGCCCTCAATCTTGTGTATTGCGCCCTTTCCCGCCGAGGTGAGCCCGTGGTGGCCCGCCCGCCCCGCGGGTTCCCCACTACGACACCCGAAGGACCCGGCGGACGGCGCCGCGCAGCCAGTGGTGGGCTCCGTCGGAGGTGTGCCGGGGGTGCCAGGCCATGCCGATGGTCACGGGCGGCAGGGTCAGCGGAATGTCGAGCAGCCGCAGGCCCAGGACCGCGGCGTGCTCGGTGAGGGGCGAGGGTGCGTCGCCCGGCGCCGCGGCGGGGACCAGGGCGACGGCGTCACTGCGGGCGGCGAGGGTCATCGCGGCCAGATGGCCGGGCAGGACGACGGCGACCCGGCGGCTCAGCCCGTGCTCGGCGAGGGCGGTGTCGACGGGTCCGGTGAAGCGTCCGCGGCGGCTGACCGCGACATGCTCGGCCGCGGCGAACCGCTGCGGCGTCAAGGGCGGCCCGTCGGCGAGCGGGTGGCCGGGCCGGACGGCCGCCGTCATCCGGAGGGTGACCAGCTCCTCGACGCGGGTCTCGGGGTCCACGTGGTCGATGGCCCCGACCTCCAGGTCGGTCCGGCCGTCGCGGAGGGCCGGCCCGGCCTCCAGTTCCTCGGCCCGGAACCGCAGCGAGACCCCCGGCGCCTCCCACCCGGCCAGTTCCACGAGTCCGGCGGCGAGCGCCGCACCGACCAGGTCGGCGGCCTGCAGCGTGAAGGTGCCGCGCAGGCCGGCGGGTCCACGCCGGTGGCCGGAGTCAGGAGCGCGCCCACCCGGCGTACCACCGCGGCGGCCTCGTCCCGCAGGGCCAGCGCCCTGGGCGTCGGCAATCGTCTGGCCCGCCCGGACCAGGAGGGGGTCCTGGAGGGACGCGGCGCAGCCGGGCGAGGGTGCGGCTCATGGCGGCGGGGGAGGTGTGCATGCGGGCGGCGGCGCGGGTGACGCTCTGCTCGGCCAGCAGGGCGTCGAGGGCGACGACGAGGTTGGCGTCGATGACCGGCGCGACCGGATCTGCGCTGTTCACCAGGGTTATTCCGTTCCGGGCGATGATCCCTTGCTGAAGTTCCCATGGTGGCAACACCCCGCGACTTCGCAGGATTGAGGACGTACCGAACCGGCACGACCCACGAGGTATTCATGATCGTCATCACCGCTCCCACCGGGAACATCGGCCGCCACCTGATGTCCCTGCTCCTGGAGTCCGCCCCCGCCCTCGACGAGGAACTGCGCGTGCGAGTTGACGCACGCCGGCCGCGGGCTGCTCCTCGACCGGACGGGCCGGCTGTCGGTGACGGGCTGGTCGGACCGGGTCGATCATGTCGTCGACGTCGGTGCGAAACTGGAGGTGCCCGCCATGCTGCTGCGGCCGGACGGCCATGTGGCATGGGTCGGTGACGACCAGCAGGACCTGTTCGACCGGTTGCCCCGGTGGTTCGGCGCCGCCACCGGCTGACGTCCCCGTCACGGGCCGCCCGTCCCCGCTACCCCAACCGGAGAACCGTCATGAACCACGTCGCCGACCCCGCCCGCTACGACGGCACCATGCACTACCGCCGCACCGGTCGCTCCGGTCTTGACCTGCCCGTCCTGTCCCTGGGCTACTGGCACAACTTCGGCGACGACAAGCCGTTCGAGTCGCAGCGGGAGATCGCCCTGCGCGCCTTCGACCTCGGCATCACCCACCACGACCTGGCCAACAACTACGGCCCGCCCTACGGAGCCGCCGAGATCAACTTCGGCCGGATCATGCGCCAGGACCTGGCACCGTACCGGGACGAACTGGTGGTCTCCACCAAGGCCGGATACGACATGTGGCCCGGCCCCTACGGCCAGGGCGGCGGCTCCCGCAAGTACGTCCTCGCCTCCCTCGACCAGTCCCTCAAGCGCACGGGCCTGGAGTACGTCGACATCTTCTACTCCCACCGCCTGGACGCCTCCACACCGCTGGAGGAGACCATGACGGCGCTGGACACCGCGGTGCGGCAGGGCAAGGCCCTGTACGTCGGGATCTCCTCCTACGACGCCGAACGCTCCCGGCAGGCCGCGGCGATCCTCCGCGACCTGGGCACGCCGCTGCTGATCCACCAGCCCTCGTACAACATGCTCAACCGGTGGATCGAGACCGAGGGCCTGCTCGACGCCGCGGGCGACGAGGGCTTCGGCGTCATCGGGTTCACCGCGCTCGCCCAGGGCCTGCTCACCGGCCGCTACCTCGACGGCGTCCCGGAGGGCTCCCGCGCCACCCAGGGCAAGTCCTTCGCGACCGACTGGCTGAACGAGGACACCCTCCAGCGGCTGCGCGCCCTCAACGACATCGCCGCCCGCCGGGACCAGACCCTGGCCCAGATGGCGCTCGCCTGGGCGCTGCGCGACCCGCGCGTCACCTCGCTCGTGATCGGCGCCTCCCGCACCGGCCAGCTGGAGCAGAACGTGGCCGCCCTGGACAACCTCGCCTTCAACGCCGACGAACTCGCCGAGATCGACAAGTACGCGGTCGCCGACGGCAGCGTCGACCTGTGGCGGCAGGCCCGCACGGGCGAGATGGGCTGAGGCCCGCCTCGCCCGCGCGGGCGGTCACGACACCGGTTCGTCCGTGACGCGGAGCAGCCGGGGCGGGGTGGTGGCGGGCTCGGGCAGGCGCAGTGGCTCCCGGCCCGGGGTGATGCTGCCGAGGAGCGACGCCCGGCGCGCACCGGTTCCCGACGGGATCGCCCCGGGCAGGCCGTGCACCGTGAGGAAGCCCAGGAGCGCGAAGGCCAGGGCCTCCTTCGCGTCGGACGGCAGCCCGAGCGCGTCGCTGGCTTCGAGCGGCACCCCGGGCAGCTCCTCGGCGAGCATGCCCATCAGCACCGGGTTGTGCGCCCCGCCGCCGGAGACGACGAGCCGGGTGACCCCGTGCGCACGGCAGGCGTCGGCCACGGTGACCGCGGTGAGCCGCGCCAGGGTCGCCAGTACGTCGTCCGGCTCCGGCACCGGCGCCACGCCCAGCGCCTCCAGCAGGTAGGGCAGGTGGAACCGCTCCTTGCCGGTGCTCTTCGGGGCCGGCCTGCGGTAGTACGGGTCGTCCAGCAGCTCCCGCAGCAGCGCAGGGTCGACCCGTCCCGCCCCGGCCCGCCGGCCGTCCTCGTCGTACCCGAGGGCGCCCCCGGTGAAGTGCCGTACGGCGACGTCCATCAGCGCGTTGGCGGGCCCGGTGTCGCAGGCCAGCGGTTCGGCGCCGGGGGCGACGACGGTGAGGTTGGCGATGCCGCCCAGGTTGAGGGCGGCCGGGGTGCCGGGCAGCGCGGCCAGGGCGAGGGTGTCGGTCATCGCCACCAACGGGGCGCCCTGACCGCCGGCCGCGACGTCCCTGGTGCGCAGGTCGGAGACGACGGGCAGGCCCGTGGCCTCGGCGATCCAGGCGGGCTGGCCGAGTTGCAGGGTGCCGCGGACGGCGCCGTCCTCGACCCAGTGGTAGACGGTCTGTCCGTGCGAGACCACCAGGTCGGCGGTCCCGTCGCACAGTTCGCGCAGGGCGCGGACGGCCACGTCGGCGAAGGCCCGGCCGATCCCGGTGTCGAGCACGGCGGCGGTGCGGGCGGTCGTGTCCGCCGGCGGCAGGAATCCCGCGATCAGCTCGCCCAGTTCGTCGGGGTAGGGGGCCGAGAGATGCCCGAGGGGCCGCATCACCAGGACGTCGTCCTGGAGGACGAGGTCCGCGGCGGCCGCCTCCACGGCGTCGTAGGAGGTGCCTGACATCAGGCCGATCACACGCAAGACGTCTCCAGTGGGAAGGGGGCGGCCGGGCAGCGGCGGGCGGGCCTCCCGGGAGAACGCCCGCCCGGCGACGGAGACATGCTCACTTCCGGCCGGCCGCCGCGGTGAGCTGGTCGGGTCCGGCACCCGGCTCGGCACCGTCCGGGGCGCCCCCGCCGGCCGCCGGCGCCGGGTGGAACAGGCTCAGGACGCCGCCGACGACCAGGGTGATGACCACCCCGATGGGCACGAGCCACTGGGCCGCGATCGCCTGGGACACCGTGGTCCCGCCCGTCGTGACGTCGATCTTGACCACGCGCACGATGTACGTCATCACCCCGATGGTGACCAGGAAGGCCACGACGGAGTCGACCTCGCCCGCGCGGGTCACCAGCCGCCCGAGCAGGAACGCGCCCAGCAGCGCGCCGTAGGTGTAGCCGGCGATGGTCAGCCCGGTCAGGTAGACGTTGCCGGTGCTCGTGCTGAACGCGCACGCGAAGACGGCCATCAGGGTCGCCCACACCAGCGTCATCCAGCGGGCGAGCCTCAGCAGCGACTCCTCGGACGGGGTACTTCGGAAGAAGCTGTGGATGATGTCGGCGACCGTCGAGTTCGACATGGAGTTGAGCGCCGAGGACAGCGAGCCCATCGCGGCGCCCAGGATGCCGGCCACCAGCAGCCCGGAGACGACGACGGGCAGCCCGTTCAGGATGAACTCGGGGTAGAGGTTGTCGGAGCTGGACAGCCCCAGTTCCGAGAACGACCTGCCCTGGTTGTACGACCACAGCAGCGCGCCGACGAGGGAGAACGCGGCGAACTGGATGACGACGAAGACACCCGAGGCGATCATGGCCTTCTGGCCCTCGCGCAGCGTCCGGGTGGCCAGCACCCGCTGCACGATCAGCTGGTCGGAGCCGTGGCTGGCCATGGCGAAGATGGCGCCGCCGATGATGGCGGTGGGCAGGGCGAACGGGCTGGTGAGGACGTGCGCCAGGCTGAAGTCGGTGTCGAAGAGCGTGAACCGCCCGGCGTCCCAGGCGCGTGCGTAGCCGTCACCGCCGACGTGGGCGGACAGCACCGCGACGGCGAGGATCGCGCCGCCGAGGTAGAGGCCCATCTGGATGGCGTCGGTCCAGATGACCGCCTTGATGCCGCCCAGGTAGGTGTACACCACGGTGATCAGCGTGAGCACGATGATGATCACGCGGTAGCTCGCGTGCACGCCGAACTCGTCGAGCAGCAGCTTGATGGGGATGGCGGAGGCGAACAGCCGCACGCCCTCGGCAAGGAGCCGGGTGAAGACGAACGTCACCGAGGCGAGCCCCTGCAGCTTCAGCCCGAACCGGTCGCCCAGGTACTGGTAGGCGCTGACGAACCCGCCGCGCTTGTAGAGGGGGATCAGCACGGTGGCGACGACGACGCGTCCGATGACGTAGCCCAGGGCGAGTTCGACGTTGCCGAAGCCCTGGCCGCTGTATGCGCCGCCGGGAACGCTGATCACCGTCAGGACGCTGGTCTCGGTGGCGACGACGGAGAAGGATACCGTCCACCACGGCATGTGGCCTTCACCGACGAAGTAGTCCTTCGCCGACTTCTGCTTGCCGGCCTTCCGCAGGCCGATCCAGGCGATCCCGATCAGATAGACCACGATCACCACGAGGTCGAGCTGGCGCACGCTTGCTCCTAGACACTGGCCGGTGGGGTCGCCGGCGTGGGGAGAGGGCCGTCCGAGTATGGGAATGCCGTCCTCCGGATGTCAATAAGTAACGGCTGTTCGGACCGTACGTAAATTTTTGACCAACCCGGGTGGCCCCATTAGCCTGTGTCCACCACACCCAGGAGGGGCCATGGTCCGCCAGTCCTCGTCCGGTGCGCCGGAGCAGTCCGCCCAGGACGCCCCGCTCGCCGACATCCTCACGCGTGTCCGTGCCGCCCGGCCCTCCCTGGCCCCCTCCGAACGCCGGGTGGCCGACGCCGTCCTGGCCGCCCCGGGGCAGGTCGCGGAGCTGTCCATCAACGCGCTGGGGGAGCGGGCGAACACGTCGGCCGCCACCGTGATGAGGTTCTGCCGCACGATCGGCACCGGCAACTACCCCCAGTTGCGCCTCGCGCTGGCCGCCGCCGCCGCGCGCGAACACGCCCTGGGCGGTGAGCGTCCGGAGCGGAGCGGCACCGACATCAGCCCGACGGACACGCTGGACTTCATAGTCAGCAAGATCATCTACAACGAGGTCCAGGCCCTGGAGGACTCCGGCGCCGGACTCGACATCGAGGCGCTGGGCCGGGCGGTCGACGCGGTGGCGAAGGCCCGCAGGGTCGACATCTTCGGCGTCGGGGCCAGCGCGTTCGTCGGCCAGGACCTGCATCAGAAGCTGCACCGCATAGGCCACATGGCCTTCATCTGGAGCGACCGGCACGCCGCACTCACCGCGGCGGCACTCCTGGGGCCCGGCGACGTGGCGCTGGCCGTCTCCCACTCCGGCGAGACCGAGGACACCACCGAACCCCTCCAGGCCGCCGCCGAACGCGGAGCCACCACCATCGCCCTGACCAACGACCCCGGCTCCACGCTCGCCGCCGGCGCCGACCTCGTACTGACCACCTGCGCCCGGGAGACCCCGTTCCGCTCCGGGGCCACCGTCAGCCGCATCGCCCAGCTCGCCGTCGTCGACTGCCTCTTCGTCGGCGTCGCCCAGCGCTCCTACGACGCGTCGACCGCCGCCCTGGAGAAGACCTACGGCGCCGTCCAGCGCCGCCGCCCGGCCCGGCGCGGCACCTGACCGGACGTCACCTCATCCGCCGACCAGGGCCCGTCGCCGGGCTTGTTCGACCGCCCGCTTCAGGGCGTCGATGTCGTAGGCGCCGCGGTGGCGCCTGCCGTTGACGAAGAAGGTCGGCGTGCCCGACACACCGCTCAGGTCCGCCGAGTCCACGTCCTCGGCGACCCTGCGGGCGCCCCGGCGCTGTGCCAGGTCCCCGCGGAACACCTCCAGGTCCAGGCCCAGTTCGCGCGCGTGCCGCAGCAGATCCCGCTCACCCAGCTCGTCCTGGCGGGCGAGCAGCAGGTCGTGCATGTCCCAGAACCTGCCCTGCCGCGCGGCCGCCTCCGACGCCTCGGCCGCCGCCCGGGCGTTCGGATGCACGTCGGTGAGCGGCAGATGCCGCCAGACGTAGCGGACGTCGGTCTCGCTGCCCAGCAGGTCGCGCACCGCGCTCTCGGCCCGGCCGCAGTACGGGCACTCGAAGTCGCCGTACTCCACCAGGGTCACGGCGGCGTCCGCGGGACCGCGCACATGGTCGTGGCGCTCGCCGACGGCCACCCCGAGATCCGTCAGCGGTTCGGACGTGCCGAGCAGGGCCCGCGTCCGCCGCGCCGCGGGCAGCAGGCCGATGACCCCGGAGACCGCCCAGCTGACCGCGAACGAGCCGATCAGCGAGGCGAGGATGCCGATGCGCGCCTGGTTCAGCTCCTCCCCCTCGAAGGCGAGGGCGGCGATCAGCAGCGACACGGTGAAGGCCGCCCCCGCGATCGACCCGGCGGCGGTGACCGAGCCCCAGCCCACGTTGGGCCGCAGCCGGCCGCCCGACAGCACCTGCGCGCCCGCCATGGAACCCACCACGCCGACGATCTTCCCCACCACGCAGCCGCACAGGATGCCCAGCGTGATGGGCGAGGTGAACGCGTCGGCCAGCCGCGCGCCGCTCAGCTCGATCCCCGCGTTCGCCAGGGCGAAGAGCGGCACGATGCCGAAGCTCACCCAGGGCAGGAACCGCTGTTCCAGCCGTTCGTTCGGCGAGATCGCCGAGGCCAGGCCCCGGGCCGCCGAACGTTGCAGCTCGGGCGTCGGCTGCTCCCGGAACAGCCGGAAGAGACGGCTCGCCCGCTCCAGGTCCCCGCGGGGCGCCGGGTACGCGATGACCAGCGCCCCGACCGCCAGACCCGTCACGACCGGATCGACCCCGGCCTCGTGCAGCGCCACCCACACCACCACGGCCAGGAGGGCGCAGAACAGGCCGCGGCCGGCGTCCGCCAGCCGCAGCGCGACGACGGTTTTCAACAGACCGCCCACGGGGCGGGCGTGGGGGGGGGGTATGTTTTAGT
>NZ_JBHXNW010000096.1:0-3782 GCF_042717365.1 Streptomyces sp. NPDC058534 | reverse complement strand
AGCGGCGGGGCTCCGCCAGCGGCAGCGGGACGAGGAGTACCAACTCGGCCGCCAGGCGGAGGAGGAGGGCGCGGAGATGGATCTCGTCGCTGTAGAAGACGGCGATGACGAGCAGCGCAACCAGGTCGTCGACGACCGAGATGGACAGCATGAACGCCCGCAGCGAGGCCGGCAGCCGATGGCGCAGGACGGCCAGGATGCCCAGCGCGAACGCGGTGTCGGTCGACATGGCCGTGCCCCAGCCGTGCACCGAGTCGTGCCCCGCGTTGATCACGACGTAGATCACGGCCGGGACCACCATGCTGCCGAGGCCCGCCACCGCGCTGAGCAGCACCCACCGCCGGTCCCGCAGTTCCCCCATGTCGAACTCGCGCCGCGCCTCCAGGCCGACGACGAAGAAGAACAGGCTCATCAGCCCCGCGTTGATCCACTCGTGGACCGTCAGCGACAGGTGACGGGTGTCGAAACCGACCGTGAAGTGGGCCTGCCACACGGCCTCGTAGGAGTGGATGTCGATGTTGGCCCACAGCAGCGCGGCGACGACGGCCACCAGGAGCAGGGCCGCGCTGCCGGTCTCCGTCCGCACGAAGGTGCGCCAGCGGGTACCGCCCCTGGTGGACATCTCCTGCGGTGTCTCGTGGGACTTACTCTCGCTCACGCGGGCGATTATGGCCGCCCGGGACCCGTTCCTCGCGCAGGCTCGTCACCAGGTCGCGCGGCAGCCCGTGGGTGTCGTGGAGGTAGTGGAAGTCGTCCTCTCCCAGCGGGCCGCGGAAACGGGGCCGGGAGAGGACGTTCCGGCCGCGCTCCAGGAGCTCGCGGAACCGGTGTTCCTCCTCCAGCAGCAGTCGCCGTACGGTCTCGGGGTCCCCGTCCTGCCGGAAGTGGTCCAGGGTGTGGGAGACCAGCTCCTCCGGGAGGTCGCCGAGGCCGCGCGACGGATCGTCCCGCCACAGCACGGTGAGTACGCGTCGCACCAGGCGGCGCAGCACGTACCCCCGTCCGGTGTTGGCCGGGCGTACCCCGTCGCCGATGATGACGACGGCCGAGCGCAGGTGGTCGAGGACCAGCCGCAGCGACGGTTCGTCCAGTGGCCACAGGGTCGGCACGAGTCGCCGCCACGGGTCGAAGACGTCGCACTCGAACACCGACGACCTGCCCTGAAGCAGCGAGGAGAGGCGTTCCAGGCCGAGGCCGGTGTCGATGTTGCGCTGCGGGAGCGGCACCAGGCTGCCGTCCTCCAAGCGGCGGTGACGCATCATCACGTGGTTCCATACCTCGACCCAGCGGTCGTCGCGGGTGGGTGTCGACCGGGGCGGAGTGTCACCGGTCCACAGGAAGATCTCCGAATCGGGTCCGCACGGGCCGACCGGTCCGTTGGACCACCAGTTGTCCTCCACCGTCAGCTCCACCGGCACACCCCGCTCCTGCCACAGCCGGAGCGAGTCGGTGTCCGGCCCCACCTGGTCCCCGCCGCCGTACACCGTGGCGTGCAGCAGCCCCGGATCGATGCCGAGGCCCTCGGTGAGCAGCCGGTGGGCCCAGTCGAGGCTCTGTGAGCTCTCGTAGTCGCCCAGGGACCAGGTGCCGAGCATCTCGAAGACCGTCAGATGGGTGCTGTCGCCGACCTCCTCCAGGTCCGTGGTGCGCAGACAGCGCTGCACGTTGACCAGCCGCCGGCCCAGCGGGTGCGGACGGCCCTCCAGGTGTGGGGTGAGCGGATGCATGCCGGAGGTGGTGAACAGCACGGCGTCGCCCGGCGGCGGCAGCAGGGTCGAGCCGGTGATCCGGCGGTGACCGTGTTCCTCGTAGTACTCGACGAACGTGCGGACGATCTGCTCGGTGTCCATGGAGGTGACTCCTTCGCTGCGTGGCGGGAGGCACCGGAGAACGGGACCGTGCGAGCGGGGCGTGCGAGGCGAAGGCCGAAACGCCGCGGGACCACCGACGGGCCGTTTCCGGTCGCCGGTGGGAAAGGGAGAAGGTCAGGCGGCGGCGGCCGGCGAGCTGGTCGCTCGCGCGGTCGCGAAGGTGCTTCGGCCGATGACGTTCATGCGGACGACGGTAGCGCCTGCCGCCGCTCGGTGCACGCGAATATGCGCGGGACGGCCGAAGGCCGTGGCGGCCGGCGTCAGAGCACGTCGTAGGTCAGGTGGGTGGCGGTCGACGTCGGGGTCACGCTCCGCTGGACCAGCGAGCGTGGTGCCCGACCGGGGAACAGCGGCGTTCCGGTGCCCAGCACGACGGGTGCCAGGTGCAGCGTCAGCGAGTCGACCAGCCCGGCGTCGAGCGCCGAACCGATCAGGGCGCCGCCGCCCATGAGGACGACGTCGAGGTCCCGGCCGGCGGCCTTCGACGCCGCCTCGGGCCCTGGGACTCGATCCGCACCCGGCAGCGGGGGCCCGAGAGGCTCAGGGGCGCCCCGTCACTCACCCTGACCCGCAGCCCCGGCGGCAGGCTCCGGCCCGAGAGCGGAACGAGCGTGAACCGGGGCGGGAGCAGCAGCGCGGACGCCGCGTCCAGGCGCGCCGTGTAGCCCAGGCCCTGTCGGGTCACCGTCAGCTCGCCCTCGTACACCTGCCGCCGACGGCCTTCCTGCGGCACCTCGACTCCGGTGTCGACCGCGTCCGCCGACAGGTTGTCATCCTTGAACGGCCCCGAGAGGCGTGTCAATGGTCGTGCGTTCATCCGTCCCGGCGGAGGCGGGGTCCGGGATCGTCCGGGAGGGAGAGGTCGTAGCCGGTGAAGTCGGCGTACGGCAGGTAACCGATGCGCCGGTAGAGGGCGTTGCTGGTGAGGTTGGCGGGGTTGGTGAACAGGACGACGTCCGTCGCGCCCCCGGTCAGCGCGGCCCGGGTCACCTCGACGGTCACGGCGCCGGCGTAGCCACGGCCCCGGAGCCGGGCCGGGGTGTAGACGGGGTCGATGCGGACCTGGCCACCGACCAGTGGGTTGACCCCCGCCATGGAGACGGGTGTGCCGTCCGGGGCCTCCCAGTAGGTGTAGCGCTTCTCGGCGAAGCGGGTGCCGGACCAGGAGGCGGCGTCTATGGAGACGGTTTCCCCGACGTCCGCGGCGAACTCGCGGCACCAGCCCATGAGGTGTTCGTGCTCTTCCTCGTCCACCGACCGGCCCCGGCCCGCCGGAACCGGCTCGGGCGGCGTGAGCGTGCCGAGACGGTGCAGACGGCCCCGCCAACCGTGCGCGGACGCGGCGCCGGTGTGCCGCTGCCAGGCCTCGGCGAACGCGGTGGCGGTGTCGTGGTCCGCCGTGACACCGGTGACGGAGAGTCCGAGGCCCGTCAGGTGGGTGGCGAGGACTTCGGCCTGCTCGGGGGAGAGGGCGGTGAGGGTGAGGCGCCGGGACGGGAGGCGGTAGAAGGCCGCGTGGACCTCGCCCCCCGCCTCCAGCAGGCCGAACACGACGGGTCCGGTGCCGAACACCTCCGCCCCCCAGGTGCGCATCTTCTCCAGCGTCGTCAGCGCAGTGGTGTGCAGGGCGGGCCGTGAGCGCAGGAAGTCTCCGGCGCGGGCGAGGAATTCGTCGAGGTCTTCGGTGACGTGCCAGTCGTCCGGTCGCATGCTTCATGATCTCCGACGTACCCCGGCTCGGGCGAGTACTTGCCCGAAATGCGTTCTCCGGGCGCGCTCAGGGGCCGCTCCCTCAGGGCCGGTTCACCTGTTCCGTCAGCGTCTCTAGAATTCTGTGGTTGCCTGAGTGTTTCGGGCTTTTCGGGCGCGGCGTGGCCGTGTGCGGTCGCCATCGGTGGGTCCGATCCTCGG
>NZ_JBHXNW010000095.1:0-29065 GCF_042717365.1 Streptomyces sp. NPDC058534 | reverse complement strand
TATCCCACTAAACACCCCCCCGGGCGGGGCGCGCGTCCCCCCGGCCCCCGCGCCCCCCGCCGCGTCTTCCCGGCCGAGGCCCCCCGCCGCGGCCGCCGCGCGCGCGCCCCCCGCCGAGGCCGGCGCGGGCACGCTGCGCTACCTCCTGGTCGCCCCGGCCGGGCGCACCCGGCTGCTGCTCACCAAGTACGCGACGGTGATCGCCTTCTGCCTCGCCGCCACCCTGGTGGTCGCGGTCTCGGCGCTCGCGGTCGGGGCGCTGCTCTTCCCGCTGGGCGACCTGACCACCATCTCCGGCACCCGGATCGGTTACGCCGAGGGCCTGGGACGCGCCCTGCTGATCGCCCTGGTGGTGGCCGCCTCACTCGTCGGCGTCGCGGCCCTCGGCCTGTTCGTCTCGACCCTGACGGGCAGCGGCATCGCGGCGATGGCGACCACCGTCGGACTGCTGATCACGGTCCAGATCCTCGACCAGATCCCCCAGCTGCACGCGCTCCAGCCTTACTTCTTCTCGCACTACTGGCTGTCCTTCGCCGACCTGATGCGCGAACCGGTCTACTGGGACGACCTGGTGAAGAACCTGGGCCTCCAGGCCCTCTACGCGGCGGTCTTCGGCTCGGCGGCGTGGGCGCGGTTCACGGCGAAGGACATCACGACGTAGGACGTCACGCCCAAGGACGTCCCGCCCAAGGACCTCACCGCGCGGGCACGGCCACCGGCTCCTCGTACGGGAAACGGGCGAGCGGCGCCTCTCCCGCGAAGAAGGTCTTGGCGCGGCTCAGCGCGTCCGTGTCCCGCAGTACGTCACCGGGCCGGCTGCCGTTGCCGAGCAGTACTCCGCCGAAGCGCATGCCCATGTACGCCGCGGAGTTGCTGAGGGTGCCGATCAGCGGGTCGGCGACCTCCTGCTCCTCGTGGGCCAGCGCGGTGACGCCCCACAGGGTGCGGCCGGCCAGGGTCGCCTTGAAGTCGAGGCCGGGCGTGCGCAGCCAGCCCGACCAGTGGTCGAGGTAGTGCTTGACCGGCGTGGACAGCGAGTACCAGTACAGCGGCGACGCGATCACGAGGTCGGTCGCGGCGAGGGTGGCGTCGAGCAGCAGACCGGCGTTGCCCTCGGTGGGGCGCGTGTGGTCGCTGTCGTGCCGCAGGTCCTCGAACTCGGGCAACGGGTGCCGGGCCAGGTCGATCCAGCGCTGCTCGACGCCCGTGGGGAGCTGTTCGGCGGCGCGGCGGGCGAGCAGTTCGGTGTTGCCGTCCGGGCGGGTGCTGCCCAGCAGGAAGAGAAAACGGCGCGTCATGGTGTCTCCTGGAGTGATCGGCGATGAGTGGATACCAGCACATGCATTATATGCGTACGCATTCACTTGTCCATGCGTGCGCATCTATCTGTCGCCATCCAGGGGGATCCAGGGAAGGGGCCAGGCTGGGGCCAGGCTCAGTGCACCCGCCGCGTGCGGCGGACCAGCGACTCCGTCCCCCGGGGCGGGCCCTCGTGCGTCCCGTCCAGGCGCCAGGCGGGCACCCACGGGACGCGGTGGACGTCCACGGCGGATTCGAGCAGCCGCACACGCTGGGCGAGCGGCCGGGGAAGCCGCCCGGGCGCGTCCGCGACGAGGACGACGGAGTCGAGCCCGACCCCCGCCGGCACCCGTCCGAGCCGGAACTCCTCCACGGCCCGGCCGACGGCCGTCAGACCGGCCGCGTGCGTACGGGCCACCAGCAGCACCGACGACGGATCGCCGGGGCCGGGCCAGCCCTGCCCGCAGTCCTGCCCGCCGAACACCCCGGCGAGCGTCGTCACCCCCGCGCCGCCGTGGACGCCGATCCAGGAGACGCCCGGCGCTTCGGCGGGGGAGGGGGCGGGGGCGAGCGGCGGCTCGGGGGCGGTCGGCCCCCGGTCGGGCGGCTCGGGTGCCGCCACCGGTCCGCGGATCCATATCTCCGGTCCCTGTCGCATGCCTGACCGCCTGCCCGCTCTCCTCCCGGCTCACGCACCCCGCGCACCGGCCCCGCACCGACCCGCCGACACGTGCGTGACCTCCTGGAACGAGCCTGTGACACCCCGGTGACGTGAGAATCGCGAGCGAGCGGAGAGACTCGACAGTAGGTGCACGACAGGCATGACAGGCTCTGGACGGCAGGGAACACGGGACCGCCGACGGAAGCCGCCGATGAGTGGGGGAACGATGTCTCGACTCGGCCGCGACAAGCAGCGGGAGCACGAGCGCGCCGAGCGCTCGCCCGACCCCGCGGCGACGCCGATCGACGTGCGCGTGCCGGAGGCCGGTTCCGGCGCGCGGACCGCCACGGTCGACGGTTCGACGATCGTCGCGGCTCCCGGCGAGGAGATCCAGAACGCCGTCCTGAACCGCCTCCACCGCCTCGCCCTCGCCATCGGCCACCCCGTCCTCGCCACGATCCACGACCGGCGCATCGGCTACTCCGTCCCGCTCCGGGTGGACCCGGACGGCTCCAGCCACCTCGCCGCCGACCCGGTGCCGACGGCTCCCGAGGAGGAGGCGGCGGTCGGGTGGGACCGGCCCACGCACGTCCTGCGCTCGGTGGAGGCCGTACGGGACAGCGCCCCGGCGTTCCCGCTCCCGGCGGTGCCCGACGCCGGGCCGACGCCGTCCGGTGACTCCCCGCCGACGTTCACCCTCCGCGCCCTGCCGGGAGCCTCCGGCGGTACGGCGCCGGGCACGGTGGCGTCGCCGACGGGGGAGTTCGGACCGGCGCCGCGGATGGAGGGGAGCGGGGGTGCGGCGGTCCCTCGGGAGGCTGCGGGGCCGTTCGCCGGCGCCGGGGCTGCGTCCGGATTCGGGGCCGTCTCGAGGGCTGAGGCTGTGTCGGAGTCAGGGGCCGCGTCCGGCTCCGGGGCCGTGTCGGAGTCCGCGCCTGCGTCAGGGGCCGTGTCCGAGCCCCTGCCCGCGCCCGAGCCCGTGCCCCTGTCTGAGCCCGTGCCCGCGTCCGAGCGCGTGGCCCGGCCCGCCGGCGGCCCCCGCCCGTTCGCCGGGCACGAGCCGGTCGTTGACGCTCAGCCGGTCGCCGACGCCAAGCGGCTCGCCGACGCCAAGCCGCTCGCCGACCCCGGCCCGCTCGCCGACCCCGGCCCGTTCGTCGACCCCGACCCCAAGCCGACCCCCGCCCGCGGATTCGACGCCGTGGCCGAGGCCGTGCTCGGGGACGGACCGCTCACCGCGCCCGGCGACGCCACCGTCCCCGCGCTGCTCGCGAAGCCGACCGCACGGGTCAACGAGGCCGTCAAGGAGGGACGTACGGAGGACGCGGCGCTCTTGGCGGAGCAGGCCGTGGCCGAGGCCTTGCAGACGCTGGGGCCGGAGCACCCGGAGGTACTCCGGCTCCGCGAACTCACCGCGTACATCGCCTACTTGTCCGGCGATCCCGACCGCGCCTTCCGCCTCTCCCTGGACGTGGCCCGGATACACCGCCGCGCGGGCGACGCCGAGGCCGCGTACGGCAACGTCCAGAGCGCGGCCACCGCCTGGCGTGCCGTACGCGCCCCCGAACGGGGCATGGAACTGGGGCAGGACCTGGTCGGCCTGTGGGACGAACTCGCCGCCGAGGAGGGCCCGGCCGCGGAGGACGCCGAGCAACTGGAGTCCGCCCGCACCCGCATGGGTCGCCTCGCCGAACGCGCCCGGGCCCAGGCCGGCTGACCGGGCGGCCCCCGCCTCGGGTGCCCGTCCTACTGCGACAGTTCCCAGACCGCGTATGCGATGGCGTCGCCGTTGCGGTCCAGGGCCGTGTCGTTGATGTTGGCGGTCGTGTCGCAGGACGAGTGGTAGCAGCGGTCGAAGGGCTGGCCCGCGGTGCCGCCCCATTTGGCCGCCTGGGCGGACGTCTTGCGGTAGTCGGCGCCGCTGAAGAGGCCGCCGACGGGGACGCCCGCGTTCTTGAAGGGCGCGTGGTCGGAGCGGCCGTCGCCCTCGGTCTCGATCTCCGTGGAGACGCCGATCCCGGCGAAGTAGTCCTTGAAGGTCTTCTCGATGGCGGGGTCGTCGTCGTAGACGAAGTAGCCGGGGTTGGGCGAGCCGATC
Source organism: Streptomyces sp. NPDC058534 (assembly GCF_042717365.1). Lineage (NCBI taxonomy): Bacteria > Bacillati > Actinomycetota > Actinomycetes > Kitasatosporales > Streptomycetaceae > Streptomyces > Streptomyces sp. NPDC058534. The sequence goes on along the minus strand of NZ_JBHXNW010000095.1, from coordinate 25,007 downwards.
ATGTCGAAGTTCAGGTAGCCGCTGATCTTCGCGCGGTCGGCGGAGGAGAGGCGGTTGACGTAGTAGCGGGACCCGACCAGCCCCAGCTCCTCCGCTCCCCACCAGGCGAAGCGCAGGTGCTTGGCGGGCTGGTAGCCGGACCGTGCCACGGCGAGCGCGGTCTCCAGGACGGCCGCGGAGCCGGAAGCGTTGTCGTTGATGCCGGGCCCGGAGGCGACGCCGTCCAGGTGTGACCCGGCCATGACAACCTGATTCGCGTCACCGCCGGGCCAGTCGGCTATCAGGTTGTACCCGGTGCGGCCGGAGGCGCTGAACTGCTGGATGCGGGTGGTGAATCCGGCGGCGTCCAGCTTGGCCTTCACGTAGTCGAGCGACGCCTTGTAGCCGGGGCGTCCGTGGGCGCGGTTGCCGCCGTTCGCCGTGGCGATCGACTGGAACTGGGTGAGGTGGGCCTTGACGTTGGCTATCGGCAGGTCGGGCGCGGCGGCGACGGCCGCCGTACCCGAGGCGGGGCCGGACCGCTCCGCGGCGGAGGCCGCGCCGGCCACGGAACCGCCGGCCGCCAGTGTGACGACCGCGACGGCACCGGCCGTCAGCGCACGTCCGGAGAAGGGGAGCTTCATGTGGGGGGCTCCGAATTCCTAGGGAGTCCCTGGGGAGGGAACTCCACAGTGAATGGGGTGCCTGGATGGTGTGGCCGGGACTGACCGCTCGTCAAGACCGCTATTCGGCCATGGCATCGCGGATATCGGAAGCTCCGCCCCGCCGCTCCGTGGTCCTCGGCGTGGGAGGGCCTGGCCACACGCCTAGTGAACGCAGAACTCGTTCCCCTCGGGGTCCGCCATCATCACCCATTCCCCGCCCTGCTCCTTCACCCGCCGCAGCACGCTCGCCCCCAGCGCCTCCAGCCGGCCGACCTCCGCCTCGCGTTCCCCTTCCCGCGAGTGCACGTCGAGGTGGACGCGGTTCTTGCCGGTCTTGGTCTCCGGTACGCGCTGGAACAGCAGCCGCCGCCCCAGCCCCGCGCCGCTCTCCTCCTGGTAGGGGTCGTCGGGGTGCCGTACGGCCGCCAGGTCCCGCCAGGCGCGGCGGCCGTGCGACTCCAGGGTCAGCTCCTCCGGTACGGCCCCGAAGCCCAGCAGTTTCCCGATCAGCGCGCTGTTGTCCTCCACCTCGTAGTGCAGGGCGGCGGCCCAGAAGTCCGCCTGCGCGTGCGGGGCGGCGGCGTCGATGACGATCTTGAAGTGCAGGGGAGCGGGGCGTGGTGTCGAGGTCATGGACCAGTCATATGGGTTACGTGACCGAGCGGGCAACGGAATTGCCGGAGTCCCGCGTCGCGTCGCTCCCCTTCATCGGCGGTACGCCCGCGCCCGTTCGGTCCAGTTGCTCCCTGAGCGCCCGCGCGGTCCGGCGGGCCGTGCGCAGCGCGTCCCAGGTGAGCAGGGCCAGCGCCAGCCAGACCAGGGCGAAACCGGCCCAGCGCTCGGGCGGCATGGCCTCGCCGAAGTAGAGGATCCCGAGGACGAACTGGAAGACCGGCGCCAGGTACTGCAGCAGCCCCAGCGTGGACAGCGGCACGCGGATCGCGGCCGCGCCGAAGCAGACCAGCGGGATCGCGGTGACCAGACCGGTCGCGGCCAGCAAGGCCGAGTGCCCGACGCCCTCGGTGGTGAAGGTCGACCCGCCCTGCGCCGACAGCCACAGCACAAAGCCGAGCGCGGGCAGGAACTGGATCGTCGTCTCGGCGGCCAGCGACTCCACGCCCCCGAGGTTGACCTTCTTCTTCACCAGGCCGTACGTGGCGAAGGAGAAGGCGAGGCAGAGGGAGATCCACGGCGGCTGGCCGTAGCCGACGGCGAGGACCAGGACGGCGGCGAAGCCGGTGCCGACTGCCGCCCACTGCGCGGGCCGCAGCCGCTCCTTGAGCAGCAGCACCCCCATCGCGATCGTGACCAGCGGGTTGATGAAGTACCCGAGCGAGGCCTCGACGACATGGCCGCTGTTCACGGCCCAGATGTACACGCCCCAGTTGACGGTGATGACCGCGGCGGCCACGGTCACCAGGCCGAGCCTGCGCGGCTGCCGCAGCAGCTCACCCGCCCAGGCCCAGCGCCGTACGAAGAGCAGCGCGACGGCGACGAAGACGAGGGACCACGCCATCCGGTGGGCGAGGATCTCCCCGGCCCCGGCGGGCTTGAGCAACGGCCAGAACAGCGGGACGAGCCCCCACAGCCCGTACGCCGCGAAGCCGTTCAGCAGACCTATGCGCTGCTCACTCCTGGACGACCCGGCCACGGGCACCTCCTTCTCGCACACGGCATGCCGGGACGGACGCATGCCACGACGAAAGGTAGCGCCGCACCCGGCCACCTGTCATGCCCGTATCGCCATACGGTCATGACAGGCGGCGGGGTGTGTGTCGTGAAGGAGGCGGCGGGGGAGGGTCCGCGCGAGCGTCAGCTCTTGAGCGAGGCGGCGACCGCCTCGGCGAGCGGCGTGGTCGGGCGGCCGGCCAGCCGGGACAGATCGCCGGTGGAGACGACCAGCTCACCCTTCTCGATGGCGTCCTCCACGCCCGCGAGGACGGCGGCCAGCGGTGCGGGCAGCCCCGCGCCGGCCAGAATGCCGGTGTAGGCCTCGGTGGAGACGGGGGTGTAGGCGATCTCCCGGCCGGTCTGCCGGCTCAGCTCGGCGGCGTACTCGGCGAAGCCCCACGCCTCGTCGCCGCCCAGCTCGTACGCCTTGTTCTCGTGGCCCTCGCCGGTCAGTACGGCGACGGCGGCGGCCGCGTAGTCGGCGCGGGCGGCGGAGGAGATCCGGCCCTCGCCGGCCGCCTGCACGACGGCGCCGTGCTCCAGGACCGGGGCGAGCTGCTCGGTGTAGTTCTCGTGGTACCAGCCGTTGCGCAGCAGCACGTAGGGCACGCCCGAGCCGACGAGGACGTCCTCGGTGGCGCGGTGGTCGTCCGCGAGCGCGGCCTTGAGGCTGCTGGGCGCGCTGGTGTAGGCGAGCAGTGCGACGCCGGCCTGCTTCGCCGCGTCGATCACCACCGTGTGCTGCTGGACGCGGCCCTTGTCGAACTCGTTGCCGGAGATCAGCAGCACCCGGTCGCCGGCCGCGAACAGGCCGTCGAAGGTCTCGGGCGCGTTGTAGTCGGCGACCGCGATCTGTACGCCGCGGGCGGCGAGGTCGGCGGCCCTGTCGCGGTCCCGGACGACCGCGGTGACCTGGTCGGCCGGCACCTTCTCCAGCAGCTGCCGCACGACGTGGCGGCCGAGGTGTCCGGTGGCTCCGGTGACGACGATGCTCATGGGTTCAGTACTCCTTGTGGGGTGCGATGCCACCAACCATAAGAGCGGCGCTAACTTCTGGACAGTGCCCACTTTGAAGTAAGGTACTTACGTTTGGGTAAGCATTAGGGGCCCGGGCGTTCCCCCGACGCTGTTGGTTAATGCGTCGTTCCCCCGCCCGGGCCCCTCAGTTCTCGTCAGCGCTCGCTGCTGCTCGCTCTCAGCCGACGACCGTCCAGGTGTCGTTGCCCGCGAGCAGAGCGGCGAGGTCGCCCTTGCCGTCCCGCTCGATGGCGGCGTCGAGCTGGTCGGACATGAGCGTGTCGTAGACCGGCCGCTCCACCGAGCGCAGCACACCGATGGGCGTGTGGTGCAGGGTGTCCGGGTCGGCCAGCCGGGAGAGGGCGAAGGCCGTGGTCGGCGAGGTGGCGTGGGCGTCGTGGACCAGGACGTCCGTCTCGTTGTCCGCGGTGACGGTGACGACCTTCAGGTCACCGGTCCGCGGATCACGCACGACGCCCTTGGCGCCGTCGGCGCCGAAACGGATCGGCTGCCCGTGCTCCAGCCGGATCACCGCCTCCTCGGCCCGCTCCCTGTCCTTGAGCGCGTCGAACGCGCCGTCGTTGAAGATGTTGCAGTTCTGGTAGATCTCGATCAGCGCCGTGCCCGGGTGCTCGGCGGCCTGGCGCAGCACCTCGGTGAGGTGCTTGCGGTCCGAGTCGACGGTCCGGGCGACGAACGACGCCTCCGCGCCGATGGCCAGCGAGACCGGGTTGAAGGGCGCGTCCAGCGACCCCATCGGTGTCGACTTGGTGATCTTCCCGACCTCGGAGGTGGGGGAGTACTGGCCCTTGGTCAGCCCGTAGATCCGGTTGTTGAAGAGCAGGATCTTGAGGTTGACGTTGCGTCGCAGCGCGTGGATGAGGTGGTTGCCGCCGATGGAGAGCGCGTCGCCGTCACCGGTGACGACCCAGACGGACAGGTCGCGGCGGGAGGCGGCGAGCCCGGTCGCGATGGCGGGGGCGCGGCCGTGGATGGAGTGCATCCCGTACGTGTTCATGTAGTACGGGAAGCGGGAGGAGCAGCCGATGCCGGAGACGAAGACGATGTTCTCCTTCGCCAGGCCGAGCTGGGGCATGAAGCCCTGCACGGCGGCGAGGATGGCGTAGTCGCCGCAGCCGGGGCACCAGCGCACTTCCTGGTCGGACTTGAAGTCCTTCATGGACTGCTTGCCCTCGGCCTTGGGGACGAGTTGGAGCAGCGCGTTGGCGTCAGTCATCGATGGCCTCCTTCAACACCGTGGCGAGCTGCTCCGCCTTGAACGGCATGCCGTTGACCTGGTTGTACGACTGGGCGTCGACCAGGTACTTCGCCCGGATCAGGGCGGCGAGCTGACCGAGGTTCATCTCGGGGACCACCACCTTGTCGTACCGCTCCAGCACCTCGCCCAGGTTGGGCGGGAAGGGATTGAGGTGGCGGAGGTGGGCCTGCGCGATCGGCACCCCGGCCGTGCGCAGCCGGCGCACGGCGGCGGTGATGGGGCCGTACGTCGAGCCCCAGCCCAGCACCAGGGTCCGCGCCCCGCCCGGGTCGTCGACCGCCAGCTCGGGGACCTCGATGCCGTCGATCTTGGCCTGCCGGGTGCGGACCATGAAGTCGTGGTTGGCCGGGTCGTACGAGATGTTCCCGGAACCGTCCTGCTTCTCGATGCCGCCGATCCGGTGCTCCAGCCCGGGGGTACCGGGCACGGCCCAGGGCCGGGCCAGGGTCTGCGGATCGCGCTTGTACGGCCAGAAGACCTCGGTACCGTCGTCCAGGGCGTGGTTGGGGCCCTGCGCGAACTGCACCGCCAGGTCCGGCAGCTCGTCCGGCTCCGGGACCCGCCAGGGCTCGCTGCCGTTGGCCAGGTAGCCGTCGGACAGCAGGAAGACCGGGGTGCGGTACGCCAGCGCGATCCGCGCCGCCTCCAGCGCCGCACGGAAACAGTCCGCCGGGGTGCGCGGGGCGACGATCGGGACCGGCGCCTCGCCGTTGCGCCCGTACATCGCCTGCAACAGGTCGGCCTGCTCCGTCTTGGTCGGCAGCCCGGTGGACGGCCCGCCGCGCTGGATGTCCACGACCAGCAGCGGCAGTTCGAGGGAGACCGCGAGTCCGATCGTCTCGCTCTTGAGCGCCACGCCGGGACCGGAGGTGGTGGTGACCGCCAGCGAGCCGCCGAACGCGGCGCCGAGCGCGGCGCCGATGCCGGCGATCTCGTCCTCGGCCTGGAAGGTCCGCACCCCGAAGTTCTTGTGCCGGCTCAGCTCGTGCAGGATGTCCGAGGCCGGTGTGATCGGGTACGAGCCCAGGAAGAGCGGCAGGTCCGCCTGCCGGGAGGCCGCGATCAGACCGTAGGACAGGGCGAGGTTCCCGGAGATGTTGCGGTACACACCGGGCGGGAACGCCGTCGCCGCCGGCGCCACCTCGTAGGAGACCGCGAAGTCCTCCGTGGTCTCCCCGAAATTCCAGCCCGCGCGGTAGGCCGCGATGTTGGCCGCGGCGATGTCCGGCTTCTTCGCGAACTTCGTGTTCAGGAACTTCTCCGTGCCCTCGGTGGGCCGGTGGTACATCCAGCTCAGCAGCCCGAGCGCGAACATGTTCTTGCTGCGCTCGGCCTCCTTGCGGCTGAGGTCGAACTCCTTGAGGGCCTCCACGGTCAGCGTGGTCAGCGGCACCGGATGCAGGTGGTAGCCGTCGAGAGAACCGTCCTCCAGCGGAGACGTGTCGTAGCCGACCTTCTGCATCGCCCGCCGGGTGAACTCGTCCGTGTTGACGATGATCTCCGCGCCGCGCGGCAGGTCGCCGACGTTCGCCTTCAGCGCGGCCGGGTTCATCGCGACCAGCACGTTGGGGGCGTCGCCCGGGGTGAGGATGTCGTGGTCGGCGAAGTGCAGCTGGAAGGACGAGACACCGGGCAGGGTGCCGGCGGGCGCCCGGATCTCGGCCGGGAAGTTCGGCAGCGTCGACAGGTCGTTGCCGAACGACGCGGTCTCCGAGGTGAAACGGTCGCCGGTGAGCTGCATCCCGTCGCCCGAGTCCCCGGCGAACCTGATGATCACCCGGTCCAGCCGGCGGACGTCCTTCGTCCCGACCGGTTTGCGCTGCTCTCCCACGACGGTCTCGTCGGTTCCGTTGGCCTGCTCCGCTGGGCTGCTGACCTGGCTGGTCACTGAACTGGACCTCCCTCGAGACGGCTGTCCGGGGACAGGTCTCCCACCGACCGTCCCAGGATCAACCCTACGTCCGCGGATGCTGACTTCCGGTGGAGATTCGCATGATGGACACGACTTCGAGATGGCCCACAGCCCCGGTATTCCGGGGATTTCCCGCCCCCCGACACCGATGAGGACGTCCCCCGCCCACGCTCCGGTTTCTCATTCGTCCGGATGAGCCGGACGAGTGGGAGGGCCGCCGGGCCCGGTGTGCGGGCCCTGGGAGTCAGGACCCGGACGTCAGGAACCGGGAGTCAGGAATTGAGGTACGTGAGCACGGCCAGCACCCGCCGGTGATCACCGTCGCTCGGGGACAGGCCCAGCTTCATGAAGATGTTGCTGACGTGCTTCTCGACCGCCCCGTCGCTCACGACGAGCTGCCGGGCGATCGCCGAGTTCGTCCGGCCCTCGGCCATCAGCCCCAGCACCTCCCGCTCCCGCGGGGTGAGCCCCGCCAGCACGTCCTGCTTGCGGCTGCGCCCGAGCAACTGCGCGACCACCTCCGGGTCCAGCGCGGTGCCCCCGTCCGCCACGCGCACCACGGCGTCCACGAACTCCCGCACCTCGGCCACCCGGTCCTTGAGCAGATAGCCGACCCCCCGGCTGGAACCGGCCAGCAGCTCCGTGGCGTACCGCTCCTCCACGTACTGCGACAGCACCAGTACGCCGAGGCCGGGATGCGCCTTGCGCAACCGCACCGACGCGCGCACTCCCTCGTCCGTGTGCGTCGGAGGCATCCGCACGTCCGCCACCACGACGTCCGGCAGCTCGCCCTGGGCGTCCAGCTCGGTGATGGTCTTGATCAGTGCCTCACCGTCGCCGACACCGGCCACGACTTCGTGCCCGCGGTCGGTCAGCAACCGTGTCAGCCCCTCTCGGAGCAGCACTGAATCCTCGGCGATGACCACCCGCACCCTGTCCTCCACGATTTTCGGCCCCCCACAGCCCGTCCGCCTCACGGTCCCCGCGGCCCACGCCGCGTCCACGAACCGTTCGTGCGAGAGGTCCAGCATTCCAGCATCGGAGGCGGGATGCCCTGGGGCAACGGGAAGAGAACGGGAAGTCCCGGCCGTACCGTCCGGCTTCGGCTCCACGATGGCTGGTTTTCGACCGGGGCGCCCGGTCCGACCGGGGCGCCCGGTCCGCCCGGCCCGTTCGGGCCGTTCGGGCCGCCCGGGCCGACCAGGGTGGCGTGGGGGCGAGCGAGGTGGGCGCGTCGCCGCGCCTCAGCCGGATATCGGCTCGCTCCGCCAGGGCAGCTCGGCCGTCACCCGCGTCGGCCCCCCGGCCGGAGAATCCACCACCAGGATCCCGTCCACCGCGTCGAGCCGCTCCGCCAGTCCGGCGAGTCCCGAGCCGGACGTCACGTCCGCCCCGCCGACGCCGTTGTCCACGACCTGGAGCAGCAGCCGGTTCTCCACCCGCCACACCTCCACGGCGGCTGCCGTGGCCCGCGCGTGCTTGCTGATGTTCTGCAGCAGCTCCGACACCGTGAAGTACGCGATCCCCTCGATCGCCGACGCCGGCCGCTCCGTGAGGTCGACCTCCACCCGCACCGGCACGGTGCAGCGCGAGGCGACCGCCGACAGCGCCGCGTCCAGACCGCGGTCGGTCAGCACCGCGGGGTGGATGCCCCGGGCCAGGTCCCGCAGCTCCTGGAGGGCCGTCTTCACCTCGCCGTGCGCCTCCTCCACCATGACCGCCGCCGCCCGCGGGTCCTCCTGCAGCTTCTCCTTGGCCAGGCCGAGATCCATGGCCAGGTTGACCAGGCGGGCCTGCGCCCCGTCGTGCAGGTCGCGCTCGATGCGCCGCAGGTCCGCCGCGGCCCTGTCCACCACGACCCCCCGGTCCGACTCCAGCTCCACGACCCGCGTCGCCAGCCGCGACGGTCCGAGCAGCCCGTGCACCATCAGCCGGTCCACCGTCGTCAGCGCCCGCACGATCCACGGCGTCGCCAGCGTGAACAGCAGCCCGACCAGCGCGGTCACGGTGATCTCGAACGGGTTGTCCAGGTAGATCCGGTGCGTCTCGTCGCCGTACAGCTGGAGCCCGTCCTGGCCGGCGTACATCGGGAACACCCAGAACCACAGCGGGTACGTCAGCATCGCCCACCCGACCGCCCAGAAGTTCACGGCGACGACGAACGAGAACACCGCCCACGGGAACTGAAGAAACGCGTACAGCAGACTCCGCCAGGAGGTGCCGCTCTTGAGCACGGCCCCCATCCAGCCCATCGCACCCTGCTTCCGGACCCGCAGCGGCTCCGGGTCGGACACATCGAGCCCCAGCAGCGCCCGGGCCCGTGCCCGCTCCATCACCCCGAAGCCCCGGCACCCGGCGAGTGCCGCCGCCAGCACCGGCACACCCAGGAACGTCACCAGCAGGCCCGCTCCCAGCGACACCATCGTGACCGCGTAGGTGAAGAGCAGGATGCTGATCGGCAGACCCACCAGCACGTAGCCGAACTCCCGCCAGCTGCGTGCCTCGAACGGCGCACGCAGCCCCGCCGGCAGCCGGTGGCGACGCGCCCCGGTGTCCCCGGGGAAGCCGGGCCCGCTCCCGAACCCGTAACCCTGTCCGTATTCCGTGGCCATCGGTGCCGTCCTTCTCCTCGTCCTACGGCTCTGCTGTCGTAACTCCACCCTCCTCGTCCGCACCTTCACGGGCCATGGAGCCCGTCGGCGTCTGGAGAGGGGGGTTTTCCCTACCTCGGGACCTCGGGCGGGGAGGTGCGCGCCCGTGTGCCTCGCGGGCGGGGCGGGGTCGTCCGTCACCGCGTCCCGGACGTCCGCCGCGCGTGGTCGGCATCGGACGCGCCGGGCTCCGCGTCCGCTGCGGTGCGGTCGCGCCACGGCAGCTCGGCCGTGATCGCCGTCGGTCCGCCCTCCGGCGAGTCGAAGACGAAGAGACCGTCGACCGCGGACAGCCGGTCGGCGAGGCCCTTCATCCCCGTACCCGCGTCGAGTCGCGCGCCCCCCTGACCGTCGTCCCCCACCTGTATGAGCAGCCGGTCGGACGACCGCCACACCTCCACGGAGGCGGAACGCGCCCCACTGTGCTTGCTGACGTTCTGGAGCAGCTCCGAGACAGTGAAGTAGGCGATGCCCTCGATGGCCGGCGCCGGACGCTCCGCCAGGTCGACGGTCACCCTGACCGGCACGGTGCAGCGGGAGGCGACCGAGGAGAGCGCCGCGTCCAGACCGCGGTCGGTCAGGACGGCTGGGTGGATGCCCCGCGCCAGGTCCCGCAACTCCTGGAGGGCCAGCTTCACCTCGCCGTGCGCCTCGTCGACCATCGCCGCCGCTGCGTCGGGGTCCTCCAGCAGCTTCTCCTTGGCCAGGCCCAGCCCCATGGCCAGGTTGACCAGGCGGGCCTGCGCCCCGTCGTGCAGGTCGCGCTCGATGCGCCGCAGGTCCGCCGCGGCCGTGTCCACCACGACCCCCCGGTCCGACTCCAGCTCGGCGATCCGCCGTTCCAGCTCGTCGGACGGGGACAGCAGCGCGCGCACCATCGCCCGGTCGGCGTTGGCGAGGCCCCGCGCGATGAACGGCAGCACCGGCCACAGCACGAAGAACGACGTCAGCGTGATGACGAAGGTGACCACGCCCCAGGGGAGCCGCATGAAGTCGTACAGGACCGTACGCCAGCCCACCGGGTCCTTCAGCGCCATCCACAACTGGGGGAAGAACCCGCCCCCGCCCTGCAACGGCAGCGGACTCGGCTCCTCCACCCGCACCCCCAGCAGGGCCCGGGCCCGCGCCCGCTCCAGCTTGCCGAGCTGACGCGCGCCGAGCAGTCCGGCCGCCAGCAGCGGGAACCCGATCACCGTGACCGTCAACCCGACCCCGACGAACAGCATCGTCGAGACGTAGACGAAGCCGAGCAGCGACGCCGGGAAGTTCGCCAGCAGGTGGGCGATCTCTTTCCAGGTGTGCCGGTCGAAGGCGAAACGGGCCGGCGGCAGGCGGTCGCCGGCTGCCCCGCCGGTGGTCCCGGCCGGGGTAGAAGTCGCGAGGTGTTCGGTCATACGGATCAGCGTGCCGTGCGGCACGGCACCGCGCCATGAGGTGGACCGCCAGGATGCACTGGGGAAAACCCCACCCCCACGTCTCAACGTACGACGGGCTGCTTACCGTCTCTTTATCAGGCCCTAGACTCCCGTGCGTACAGATCGTCGAGCAGCAGGCGTTCAGGACAGGGAGCGAGGGACGCACGTGCCGGAACCGACCGTCGGTGGCATGGCCGCCGGCGATGTGCCCGCCGCCGATGCGACCGTCGGGCTCGCCGCGGACTACTTCCAGTCCTACTCGGTCGTCGCACTGCTCGCCCTCGTGGGCGTGCTCTTCGTCGCCGTGGCCTTCGGAGCCGGGCGGCTGCTGCGGCCCGTGGTCCCGACGCCCGAGAAACTGCTGACGTACGAGTGCGGCGTGGACCCCGTCGGCGAGGGCTGGGCACACACCCAGGTCCGCTACTACGTCTACGCGTTCCTCTACGTCATTTTCGCGGTCGACTCGATCTTCCTCTTCCCTTGGGCCACGGTCTTCGCCGATCCTGGTTACGGAGCGACGACCCTCGTGGAGATGTTCATCTTCCTGGGCTTCCTGGCCGTGGGCCTGCTCTACGCATACAAGAAGGGCGTCCTGTCGTGGACGTGAACCCCTCCGGACCCGTACCGCTCCCGGAGCCCGTACCGCTTCCCGAGCCCAAGCGGCTGGGCACCCTCGCGCGCCTGGCCCCCGAGCCGATGAAGGTCGTCCTGAACTGGGGCCGCCGATACTCCCTCTGGGTCTTCAACTTCGGCCTCGCCTGCTGCGCGATCGAGTTCATCGCCGCGTCGATGGCCCGCCACGACTTCATCCGGCTCGGCGTCATCCCGTTCGCGCCGGGCCCCCGCCAGGCCGACCTGATGGTCGTCTCGGGCACGGTGACCGACAAGATGGCGCCCGCCGTCAAACGCCTCTACGAGCAGATGCCCGAGCCCAAGTACGTCATCTCCTTCGGCGCCTGCTCCAACTGCGGCGGCCCGTACTGGGACTCCTACTCCGTGACGAAGGGCGTCGACCAGATCATCCCCGTCGACGTCTACGTCCCCGGCTGCCCGCCGCGTCCCGAGGCGCTGCTCCAGGGGATCCTCAAGCTCCAGGAGAAGATCGCACGGGAGTCGCTGGGGGAGCGCTACGGCACGTCGGGCCGGCCGTCGACGGCAGCGCTGCAGAGCGGACTGGTGCGACCGCCTGGGTCGGGCTCGGGGTCGGGCTCCGGACCGGGATCGGGCTCGGGAACGGGGGATGCGCGATGACGGCGGTCGGCTGGCTGCCCGCCGGCACCGAGGAGCTCTTCGGCACCGAAGCCACGGCCGAGGAGTCGTACGACGTCCTGACCGTCGACGTACCGCCGGCGTCCTGGATCTCCGCCCTGGAGACCGCGCGTGACCGGCTGGGCTGCACGTACTTCGACTGGCTGAGCGCGGTCGACGAGCCGGGCACGGGGTTCCGCGTCGCGGCACACGTGGTGGCCCTCGGGCCCGTACGCCGGCTGCTGCTGCGCACGACGGTCCCGCACGAGTCCCCGGCCCTGCCCACCGCCGTCGCGGTGTACGCGGGCGCGGCCTGGCACGAGCGTGAGACGCACGAGATGTTCGGCGTCGCCTTCGCGGACCATCCCGCGCTGGACCACCTGCTCCTGCCGGAGGGCTTCGAGGGCCACCCGCTGCGGAAGGACTTCGTCCTCGCCGCCCGCGTGGCCAAGGCCTGGCCCGGCGCCAAGGAACCGGGCGAGTCCGACCACGGCGGTCCCCGTCGCCGCCAGATGCTGCCGCCGGGTGTCCCCGACCCCAACGAATGGGGCCCGCAGAAGGGCCAGCTGCCGCCCGTCCCGGCCCGCCCGGCACGCGGCGCGGGACGTGCGGCCGGAGAGCGCCCGGCCCGCGCGGCCGGTGACCAGCCCGTTCGCCGGACCCGTACGGCGGGCGAGGGCTCCGCCAGTCAGGCATCGCCGCCCGGCACCGGCACCGGCACCGGCACCGAGACACCGTCCACTCCGCGTCGCTCCCGTACGGAGGCGGAGGGCTCGGCGAGCCAGACGCCCACGGAGGGCCGGACGTCACCGGCCGACCAGACGTCTGCGGCCGACGAGCCTTCGGCGTCCCCGGCATCCCCGGCGCCCCGGCGTGCGCGGAGCGCGTCGCAGGGCTCGGCGAGCCGGCGGGACGCCTCCGACGCGGGACAGCCTGAGAAGACCGGGTCGTCCGGCGAGGCGCCCGCCTCGACGCCCCGCAGCCCGGACGCCCCGTGGCACCACGACCGCCCGGCGTTCGACGAGCCGGCGGGCAAGCGCGCCGAGGGCGACGCCGCGAAGGAGCCGCGGGATCCCGAGGAGCCGGACGAGCCGGACGAGCCCGACGAGCCCCAGGAGTCGGACCAGAAGAACCCCCCGCCCTCCCCGAACCCCCCAGGAGGCCCGCAGTGAACGACGCGCTCGACGTCACCCTGCGCCTCCTGATCGTGTTCGTCGTCTTCCTGACGTTCCCCCTGATCGTCGGCCAGACCGAGCACAAGGTGATGGCCCACATGCAGGGCCGCCTCGGCCCGATGTACGCCGGCGGCTTCCACGGCTGGGCCCAGCTCGTCGCGGACGGAGTGAAGTTCGCGCAGAAGGAGGACGTGGTCCCCGCCGACGCGGACCGCCGTATCTTCCAGCTCGCCCCCGCCGTGGCCCTGCTGCCGTACCTCCTGGTGCTCCTGGCCATCCCCATCGGCCCCGGAGAGGGCGCGGTCGGCCAGGTCGTCGACGCGGGTGTCTTCTTCGTACTCGCGGTGATGGGCGTCGGCGTCCTCGGCTCGCTCATGGCCGGGTGGTCCTCCGCCAACAAGTTCTCCCTCCTCGGCGGCCTGCGCACCGCCGCCCAGCTCCTCGCGTACGAACTCCCGATGCTGCTGACCGCCGCCTCGGTGGCCATGGCGGCCGGCACGGTCTCGCTCGTCGGCATCCTTAACGCCTTCGAGTGGTGGTGGCTGCCCTGGCAGATCGTCGGCGCGATCGTCTTCTTCGTCGCCGGGCTGGCCGAACTGCAACGCCCCCCGTTCGACATGCCGGTCGCCGACTCGGAGATCATCTTCGGCGCCTACACCGAGTACACCGGCCTGCGTTTCGCCCTGTTCCTCCTCGCCGAGTACGCCGGGATCGTTGTCCTGTGCGGCCTGACCACCGTCCTCTTCCTGGGCGGCTGGCACTGGCCCTGGGGCGCGGACGGCCTCGGCTGGGTGTGGACTCTGCTGAAGACGGCCGTGCTCGCCTTCGTCGTGATCTGGCTGCGCGTGACCTACCCGCGCCTGCGTGAGGACCAGCTCCAGAAGCTCTCCTGGACCCTCCTCGTCCCCCTCTCCCTCGCCCAGATCGCCCTCACCGGCGTCGTCAAGGTGGTGATCCAGTAACCATGGCCGCGTCCCTCCCGCCCTCCCGGCCCCGCATCCCCGGCTCGGGCCTGGCCAAGGGCCTGGCCGTCACCCTGCGCACGATGACGAGGAAGACCGTCACCGAGCAGTACCCGGACGCCCAGCCCGAACTGCCGCCCCGCACCCGCGGCGTGATCGGCCTGTTCGAGGAGAACTGCACGGTCTGCATGCTGTGCGCCCGCGAGTGCCCCGACTGGTGCATCTATATCGACTCCCACAAGGAGACGGTCCCGGCGGCCACCCCGGGCGGGCGCGACCGCAGCCGCAACGTCCTCGACCGTTTCGCCATCGACTTCTCCCTGTGCATGTACTGCGGTATCTGCATCGAGGTCTGTCCTTTCGACGCCCTGTTCTGGTCCCCGGAGTTCGAGTACGCCGAGACCGACATCCGCGACCTCACCCACGAACGGGACAAGCTCCGCGACTGGATGTGGACCGTCCCGGCCCCGCCGGCCCTCGACCCCGGCGCCGAGGAACCGAAGGAACTCGCCGCCGCCCGCAAGACCGCCGACAAACTGGCGGCCCAGCAGGCGTCGACCCAGCACGAGTCGGCCCAGCAGGAGCCGGCCCAGCAGGAGTCGGCCGCCGCCCCCGAGCAGCCGAAGCCGGAACAGGAGGGCCGGGAATGACCCTCGCCGCGACCGTCCGCCACTTGGCCGCGGACCCCACGACCACGGCCGGCGAAGCGCACGGCTTCCTCTCGCCGACCGGCGTCGAGATCGCCTTCCTCCTCGTCGGCCTGGTCACCCTGGGCGCCGCCGTCCTCACCGTCACCACCCGGCAGCTCGTCCACGCCGCCCTGTGGCTGGTGGTGGCCCTCGGCGGCCTGGCCGTCGAGTACCTGCTGCTCACCGCCGAGTTCATCGCCTGGGTACAGGTCCTCATCTACGTCGGGGCGGTCGTCGTCCTCATCCTGTTCGGCCTGATGCTCACCAGGGCGCCCATCGGCCGGTCCCCGGACGCCGACTCCGGCAACCGCTGGGCGGCCCTCACCGTGGCCGTCGCCGCCGCGGCGGCCCTGGTGTGGGTCGTCGTCGACGCCTTCCGCGCCACCTGGATCGACCTGGACGGCCCGGCGGCCGGCTCGACCGCCGTCACCGGAGCGAGTCTCTTCCAGAACTGGGTCCTCCCCTTCGAAGCCCTCTCCGTCCTCCTCCTCGCCGCGCTGGTCGGCGCGATCGTCCTGTCCCGCAAGGCCAAGGCGGACCGCGCGAGCGACGCGGCCCGGACCGACACACCCGCCCCGAACGCGCCCAGGACCGACGCGCCCGCCCCGAACGCCGCCGGCAAGGGCGGTGACCGCTGATGCACCTCGCCTATCCCGCCGTCCTCTCCGCCCTCCTGTTCTGCACGGGCCTCTACGGCGTCCTGGCCCGCCGCAACGCGATCCTGGTCCTGATGTCGGTCGAGTTGATGCTCAACGCCGTCAACCTCAATCTCGTCGCCTTCGACGTCTGGCTCAGCAAGGCCGCCGAGGAGACCCTGCACTCCGGCCAGGCCCTGACCCTGTTCACGATCGCCATCGCGGCCGCCGAGATCGGCATCGGTCTCGCGATCGTGCTCGCCGTCCACCGCAACCGCGGCACCGCCGACATCGACAAACTGCGCGACACCGCCGAGGGCCACGAGCCGGACGGCCCCGACACCGACACCCCCGCGACCGGGACGGCCGCCGAGAAGGCTGAGGCCACCGCGTGACCACGACCACCCTCGCCGTACTCGTCCCTCTCCTCCCCTTCCTCGGCGCTGCCGCCGGCCTTCTCCTGGGCCGCACGGCGTCCGGCTTCGTCCGCCCGCTCGCCGTCCTGCCGACCCTGGCGGCCCTCGTCCTCGCGGTACTGGTCGCCTCCCGCCAGGGCGGCGGCCGGTCCGTCGACGCCGCCACGGAGCTGACGCCCACCGGCTCGGTCCCCATCGAACTCGCCCTGCACATCGACGGCTTCGCCTCCCTCGTCGCCGTCCTGGTCGGGTGCGTCGCCACCTGCGTGCAGATCTACTCGACGGGCTACCTGCGCGACGACCCGCGCTACCCCTCGTACGCCGCGCTCGTCTCCCTGTTCACCTCCGCCATGTTCCTCGTCGTCTACTCCGGCGACCTGATGGTGCTGCTGGTCGGCTGGGAGATCATGGGCATCTGCTCGTACTTCCTGGTCGGCCACTACTGGGAGACCCCGGAGGCGCGCGCCGCCTCCCTCAAGGCATTCCTGGTCACCAAGCTCGGTGACGTCCCCTTCCTGATCGGTCTGCTGGCTCTGGCCACCGAGGCCGGCTCCTTCCGCATCACGAATATCCTCGGCGCGGTAGCGAACGGCTCGCTCGACCATCCGACGCTGATCGCCCTGCTGCTCCTGGCCGGTGTGGCGGGCAAGTCGGCGCAGTTCCCGCTGCACACCTGGCTCCCCGACGCGATGGCCGGCCCGACGCCCGTCTCCGCGCTGATCCACGCCGCGACGATGGTCGCCGCCGGTGTCTACTTCGTCGCCAGGCTCCTTCCGCTCTTCGAGGCCTCACGGGCCGCGATGGTCGTCCTCGCCGTCATGGCCGCCGTCACGATGGTCGGGTCGGCGCTCGCCGCGCTCGCCCAGGACGACATCAAACGCGTCCTCGCCTACTCGACGATCGGACAGCTCGGCTACATGACCGGGGCCCTCGCCGCCGGCGACCGCGGTGCCGCCGTCTTCCACCTCCTCACGCACGGCGCCTTCAAGGCGCTGCTGTTCCTCGCCGCCGGTGTGATCATCCACGCCGCCGGCACCAACTCGCTGGCCGCCATGTCCCGCATGCACAACCTGCGGGACCGTGTCCCGGACGCCTACTGGACGATGAGCGTGGCGCTGCTCGCCCTCGCGGCGATCCCTCCCTTCAGCGGCTTCTTCTCCAAGGAGTCCGTC
Organism: Streptomyces sp. NPDC058534; assembly: GCF_042717365.1. Taxonomy (NCBI): domain Bacteria; kingdom Bacillati; phylum Actinomycetota; class Actinomycetes; order Kitasatosporales; family Streptomycetaceae; genus Streptomyces; species Streptomyces sp. NPDC058534. The sequence continues at coordinate 8,121 of NZ_JBHXNW010000095.1, read as the reverse complement.
CTCGGCGTCGCGGAGCACGTCGCCACCGGCCACACCGAGCACGCACCGGGTGCCGCGGGCTGGACGGTCCTCGTCGCCGGGCTGATCACGGCCCTGCTCACTGCCGCGTACGCGACGCGCCTGTGGCTGCTGACCTTCCGCGGGCGGGGCGCCGAGGCCCCCGACCACGGCCGGCAGCCGGTGGTCATGAACGCCGTGCTCTGGGTGCTCGCCATTCCCTCACTCGCTCTCGGCGGGCTCGCCTTCCGTCTGCTGCCCGACTGGTTCGACGGCCAGGACCTCACCCCGACCCTGACCACCTCTGTGCTCGGCACGGGCGTGGCCCTGATCGGCGGCATCGTGACCTACGCGGCCTGGCGGCACACCACCGCGTTCGCGGCACGAGTCCCGCTCGGCGCGGTCGCGGCCCACCCGGAGGGCGACGCCGCGCTGGTGGAGGCCGAGGCCATCGCCAGCCACCGGCCCGCCTACGGAGACGTCGCCTCCGCCCCCGACCCGTCGGATCCCGGACGGCTCCTGCTGGGCCCGCTGCACCGGCACGCCGCCTCCGGCTTCCACCTGGACGCGGTGTACACGACCCTCTTCGTCCGGCCCGTGCAGGCCGGCGCGAGCCTCGTACGGTTCCTCGACCGCGAGGTCGTCGACACCTACGTACGCGGGGCGGGCGCCCTGCCCCGCTGGCTCGGGGCCGCCGTACGACGAGCCCAGACCGGCAATGTGCAGACCTATGTGAGCGCGCTGCTCGCCGGCACCGTCGTCCTCGCGGTCGCCGCCGTCCTCGTCGCCACGGGAGCGTGACGCGTGATCGATATCAACGAGTCCGTGATGCAGTTCCTTCTGGCGTTCGTCGTCGTCGGCCCGCTCCTGGGGGCCGCCGCCGCTCTGCTGCCCGCCCCGCCCGGGCTGAAGGGGAAGTCGCCCGAGCAGGCCGTCCTGCGGCACGGCGTCACCGTCACCGGCGCCGTCCTCATCGCCGCGATCGTCCTCGTGCTCGGCTTCGACCACGACCATCCGTCGAAGATGCAGGCCAGTACGGACATCAGCTGGATCCCCGCACTCGACGTGCGCATCCACCTCGGCATCGACGGCATCTCCCTCCCCCTCCTGATCCTGACCGCGCTGCTGACCTTCCTGTGCGCGCTCTACTCGTACTTCAAGCAGCAGCGAGAGCGGCCGACGAAGCCGCTGGCCGCGAGCCACGGCCCGAAGGGCTTCGTCGCGCTGCTGCTCGTCCTGGAATCCGGCACCCTCGCGACCTTCGCCGCCCTCGACCTGATCCTTTTCTTCCTCGCCTTCGAGATGGTCCTCATCCCCATGTACTTCCTCATCGCCCGCTGGGGCGGCGAGGGACGGGCCGGGGCCGCCTGGAAGTTCATCCTCTTCACGCTCCTCGGCTCCGTCGTCATGCTGCTCGGCCTGCTCCTGATCGGAATCACGGCGGGCACATTCGACATGGTGGCACTCGCCACTGACAACGGCCGGTCGCTGACCACATCCGTGCAGGTCATCGCGGTTTTGGCGATCGGGATCGGGCTGGCGGTGAAGACCCCGATGTGGCCGCTGCACAGCTGGCTGCCGGACGCCCACACCGCCGCGCCGACCGTCGGCTCGGTCCTGCTGGCCGGTGTTCTGCTCAAGATGGGTACATACGGGTTCGTCCGGATTCTGCTGCCGGTCGCGCCGGACGGCTTCCGCACCTTCGCGCCCTACCTCGCCGCCTTCGCCGTGGTCGGCATCATCTACGGCTCCCTGGCCTGCCTGGCCCTGGCCAAGAGGGGCGCGAAGGGCGACCTCAAGCGCCTCATCGCCTACTCCTCCGTCGGCCACATGGGCTTCGTGCTGCTGGGCATCGCGACCATGACCCCGACCGGAGTGAACGGCGCCCTGTTCGCCAACATCGCCCACGGCCTCATCACCGGCCTGCTCTTCTTCGTCGTCGGCGCGCTCAAGGACCGCACCGGCACCACCGACCTCGACACCCTCGCCGAGGAGACCGGCGCCGCCCTGTACGGCAAGGCACCCCACCTCGGCGGCCTGCTCGCCTTCGCCGCGGTCGCCTCGCTCGGCCTGCCGGGCCTGGCCGGGTTCTGGGGCGAGACGCTGGCCCTCTTCGGCGCCTTCGACCCCCACGACGACCTCAGCCGCCCCGCCTTCCTCACGTTCATGGTGATCGCCGCGTTCGGCACGCTGCTGACGGCCGCGTACATGCTGATCGTGGTCCGCCGCGTCTGCATGGGCGCCCTGCCGCGGGAAGCCCCGAAGCTCGCCGACGTACGCACGTACGAGTTCGCCGCCTGGACCCCGCTCGTCGCCCTCACCGTCGTCGCCGGGCTGTGGCCCAGGACCCTCCTCGGGCTGACCGACCCGGCCGTGCAGCAGCTCCTTTCAGGAGGCACCCGATGAGCTTCCAGGCCCACCCCCTCGCCGGGACGGTGTCGCAGCCGCTGGCCCAGAACCTCGTCCAGTCCGTCGACTGGCTCGCCATCGCGCCGCCCACCATCGCTGCCGTCGTCGGACTCGTCGTCCTCGTCACCGACCTCTTCGTCACGGACGCCCGCAAGTCGCTGCTCGGCTGGATGTCGGTCGCCGGACTCGCCGCCTCCGCCCTCATGCTGCTGCCCCTGGTGAACGGCGACCGCTCGACGTTCTGCCAGACCGGCGACGCCGACGTCTGCAGCTACACCGCGGACACCTTCACGCTCGCCATCCAGTTCCTGGTCCTCGGCGGGGCCCTCCTGACCGCCCTCCTCTCGGTCACCGCCGTCAAGGACGCCGACCGGGGCCTGCCCGAGGGCGAGTTCTGGTTCCTGCTGCTCTCCTCGGCGGCCGGCGCCGCGCTGCTGCCCGCCTCCCGCGACCTCGCGACCCTGATCGTCGCCCTGGAGGTCGCCTCCCTGCCCGCCTTCGCCCTCGTGGGCCTGCGGCAGGGCGACCGCCGGTCCTCCGAGGCGGCCCTGAAGTTCTTCTTGTCCTCGGTCACCGCGACCGCGGTCAGCCTCATGGGCATCAGCTTCGTGTACGCCTCCACCGGCACCCTCTACCTCACCCAGGTGGCCGACCGCATCCAGAGCGTCGACGGTCAGCTCACTACGCTCGCCCAGACCGGCGTCGTCCTCACCCTCGTCGGCTTCGCCTTCAAGACGGCCGCCGTGCCCTTCCACTTCTGGGTGCCCGACACCTACGTGGGCGCGCCCCTGCCGATCGCGGCCTACCTGTCCGTGATCGGCAAGGCGGTCGGCTTCACCGGCCTGATCCTCGTCACGGTCATCGCCCTCCCGTCCTACGCCGACGTCTGGGGACCGGCCCTCGCGGTGCTCGCCGCGCTCACCATGACCGTCGGCAACGTCGGAGCCCTCCGGCAACAGGCCACGCGCGCGTACAGCGCGGTACGCCTGCTCGCCTGGTCGTCCGTCGGCCAGGCCGGCTACCTCCTGGTGCCGATCGCCGCCGCCGCGTACTCCGACGACCCCGAGCGGTCCATCGGCTCCACCGTCGCCTACGCGCTCATGTACGCCGCGGTGAACCTCGGCGCCTTCGCGGTGGCCGCCCTCGTGGGCCGTACGAGGTCCCTGAACCGCGTCGCCGACTACCGCGGCCTGTACGCGTCCAACCCCCTGACCGCCCTGCTCCTGGCGTTCTTCCTGCTCTGCCTCGCGGGACTGCCGCCCGGCGTCATCGGCCTCTTCGCCAAGGTCACGGTCTTCTCCGCGGCCGTCGACGCCGGGCTCGGCTGGCTGGCCGTCGTCATGGCGGTCAACGTCGTGATCGCGCTCTTCTACTACCTCCAATGGACGGCCCAGCTGTTCCGGGCGCCCGAGGAGCCGACCGTCGGCCACCATGTGCCCGTTCCGCTCACGGCGGCGATCACCGTGACCGCGGTCCTCGCCCTCGTCCTCTCCGGAGCACCCCAGCTGATCCTCCGCTTCACCGACACCGGTCTCTTCTGAGCACAGCCGCTCCGGCACCCGCGCGTGCCGCACCCGGCCTCCACGCGCGCGTGCCGACGCCGCGGCCGTCACCCGTACGGACCACGCCGCCCCGCCGTGAGCGCCGGGGAACTGGTGGCCCTCGCCTGGCGTTGACCAGTACGGAAGGGTCCACTGGACGTGATGCCACGGCACCAGTGGCGCCGGAGACCAGGAAGCAACCACAGCGAGCGAGACCAGCAAGCGAAGGTTCCCCTGCCGCACCACTTGGAGGGCGTACCGTGCACCGCCGGCACAACGGGCTCAGGACCGCAGTACTCCTCGGGGGACTGTCGGCGCTCATCATCGTCATCGGCAGCTTCTTCGGCCGAGCCGGGCTTGTCGTCGCCGTACTCGTCGCCCTGGGCACCAACGCGTACGCGTACTGGAACAGCGACAAGCTGGCGCTGCGCGCGATGCGGGCCCGCCCGGTCAGCGAGTTCGAGGCCCCGGCGCTGTACCGCATGGTCCGAGAACTCTCCACCCAGGCCCGCCAGCCCATGCCGCGCCTCTACATCTCACCGACCGAGGCACCCAACGCCTTCGCGACCGGACGCAACCCGCGCAACGCGGCCGTGTGCTGCACCGAGGGCATCATGCGCCTGCTCGACGACCGTGAGCTGCGTGGCGTCATCGGGCACGAGCTCAGCCATGTCTACAACCGCGACATCCTGATCTCGTCCGTCGCCGGCGCCCTCGCCTCCGTGATCATGTTCCTGGTCAACTTCGCCTGGCTGATCCCCATCGGACGCTCCAACGACGATGACGGACCCGGTCTGCTGGGCATGCTCCTCATCATGCTTCTCGGTCCGCTCGCTGCCACCGTCATCCAACTGGCGATCAGCCGCTCCAGGGAGTACGAGGCCGACACCTCCGGTGCGCAGCTCACCGGCGATCCCATCGCCCTCGCCAGCGCCCTGCGCAAACTCGAAACGGGTACGAAGCAGCTTCCGCTGCCGCCGGAGCCCCGGATCGAGACCGCCAGCCACATGATGATCGCCAACCCGTTCCGACCGGGACAGGGGCTGTCGAAGATGTTCTCCACCCACCCGCCGATGGCGGAGCGAATCGCCCGGCTCGAAAAGATGGCAGGTCGTCAGCAGTGAAGACCATCCTCAACGTCATTTGGCTCGTGCTCAGCGGCTTCTGGCTGTTCCTCGCCTACCTGCTCGCGGGCGCGCTGCTCTGCATCACGATCATCGGCATCCCGTTCGGGATCGCGGCCTTCCGCGTCGGTGTCTACGCCCTGTGGCCCTTCGGCTATACGGCGGTCGAGCGCCAGGGCGCCGGAGCCCCCTCCTGCGTCGGCAACGTGCTGTGGCTGGTCCTGGCCGGCTGGTGGCTGGCCCTCGGCCACATCGTCACCGGCATCGCGCTGTGCGTCACGATCATCGGCATCCCGCTGGGCATCGCCAACTTCAAGCTGATCCCCGTCTCGCTGCTCCCGATGGGACGCGAGATCGTACGGACGGATCAGCCGTTCACGGCCGCCGCGGGCGGCCAGAGGACGGGTTGGTAGAGCGAGCCCGGTGGGCTCGTTCTCCACAACCTCCGGGTTGTCCACAGGCCCGCTCGATTGTCGGTGGCGGCCTGCATCATGAATCCATGACCGAGAACGAGCAGTTGCTGGCACGGGTGGCCGACAAGGCACGCAACACCCGCCCGTGGGGCTGGGATTCCCTGCCCGCGCCCGTGGACGGGACGACCACGTCCCGGGCCGAGGCCGCCCTGGGCTTCTCCCTCCCTCCGCTGCTCACCGAGCTGTATCTGCGGATAGGGGACGGCGGGTTCGGTCCGGAGTACGGTCTGCTGCCCCTGCTCGACAACCCGCCCTCCGGCGAGCCGGCCGCCGTCCCCCAGTACCTCGCCAACCGCGAGAGCGGCCTGAAGGACCCCGACTGGCCCTGGCCCGAGGGCGTCCTTCCGATATCCCACTGGGGCTGCGCGATGTACGCCTGCGTGGACTGCCGCTCCCCACAGGCCACCGTCCTCCTCTTCGAGCCCAACGCCGACGACTCCGACCACGCCTGGTACGTCGACGCCCCGAGCCTCACGGCCTGGCTGCACGCCTGGCTCGACGGCACGGGCTGGTACGAGGAGACCAACGAGGGCCCGGATCCGCTCCCGTGGACCGACTTCCCCCTGCGCACGGGAAGAGAACCGACGGCGGCCACACCACCCGCCCAGGCGTCCTGAGGGGTCCGACGCGCGGTGGCCTCGCGGCAGTCCCGTCCCACGGCCATCGCGCTCCGACGGCCATCCCACGGCAGTCCCGTCCCACGGCCATCCCGCTCCGACGGCCATCCCACGGCCGTCCCGCACTCACGGCCATCCCCCACGGCCACCTACCGCGAGACCTGCTGCCCCCGCACGCCGTACGCGACGACACCCACCGCCAGCACACCCACGCCCACGACGACCGACACCGCCGGAAGCGAGAACGCGAGCACCACGCACCCGATCAGACCCAGCGCCGGTACCACCCGCGACGCCGTCGACCGGTCGAGCGTCCAGGCCGACGCGTTGGCCACCCCGTAGTACACGAGCACACCGAAGGAGGAGAAGCCGATCGCGTCCCGCACGTCCACCGTGGCCGCCAGGACGGCGACTACCGCGCCCACGGCCAGCTCGGCCCGGTGCGGCACCTGAAAACGCGGATGCACCGCGGCCAGCGCTTCGGGCAGATGGCGGTCCCGGGCCATGGCGAGCGTCGTCCGTGACACGCCCAGGATCAACGCCAGCAGCGAGCCCAGCGCCGCCACCGCCGCGCCCACCCGCCCGACCGGTACCAGCTCCGGCAGGCCGGCCGCCCGCACCGCGTCCGTCAGCGGCGCCGGTGCCTGCCCCAGCGTGACCGGGCCCAGCACGGAGAGGACAGCCACCGCGACACACACGTACACCGTCAGCGTGATCCCCAGGGCCAGCGGGATCGCGCGGGGAATGGTGCGCCGAGGGTCCCGCACCTCCTCACCCAGGGTTGCGATCCGGGCGTACCCCGCGAACGCGAAGAACAGCAGCCCGGCCGCCTCCAGCACCCCGCCGGCGCCCTCCGACAACCCGATGTCCAGCCGCCCTGCATCGGACCGCCCCGACCCCAGACAGACCACCACCACGGAAGCGAGGACAGCCAGGACGACCGCCACGATCACCCGCGTCAGCCAGGCGGACTTCTGAATGCCGCCGTAGTTCACCGCGGTCAGCGCCGCCACGGCCGCGACCGCCACCACATGCGCCCACTCCGGCCAGACGTACGCGCCCACGGTGAGCGCCATGGCAGCACAGGAGGCCGTCTTCCCGACGATGAACGACCAGCCCGCGAGGTACCCCCAGAACTCCCCGAGCCGCTCGCGCCCGTAGACGTACGTGCCGCCCGAGGCCGGATAGCACACGGCCAGCCGTGCCGAGGACATGGCGTTGCAGTAGGCCACCACGGCCGCCACCGCGAGGCCGATCAGCAACCCCGACCCGGCCGCGCGCGCCGCGGGTGCCAGGGCGGCGAAGATCCCGGCGCCGATCATCGAACCGAGCCCGACGACGACGGCGTCGCCCACACCCAGCGTGCGACGCAGCTCAGAACCCGCAGGTGTCATGGGTCGCACCATACTGAACGGCGCAACCACCGGACGCGGTCGCAACGTCCTTCCCGTCAAGAGGACATGAACACCGCGACCGCGGAGGAAAGAGCCCACAGCACTGGGAAGGTGCGGGCACAGCGAGAAAGGGCAGGGTCACGGCATGACCGTCATCAGCTGGATCATCCTGGGACTGTTGGCCGGGGCCATCGCCAAGTTCCTGTTGCCGGGACGGGACCCCGGAGGGCTGATCGGCACGACCGTGATCGGCATCGCGGGGGCGTTCATCGGCGGCTGGATATCGGCCCGCTGGCTGGACCACCCGATCAGCAAGGGCTTCTACGACGGCGCCACCTGGGCGGCGGCCATCGGCGGTGCCCTGGTGCTCCTGATCGCCTACCGACTCCTCTTCGGCAACTCACGCGACTGAACGCGACCGCGCGTGTGAACCGCGAACGGCGAACGAGGGGGTGGGGCCCCCCCCGGGGGCCCCCCCCCCCCCCGGGGGGTAAATTAACCCGGGTTTGTAGGACAGCACCCCCGAATGGCATAACATGGCCGACAGCCAGGGGTTGTGAGGGTGG
>NZ_JBHXNW010000094.1:0-29885 GCF_042717365.1 Streptomyces sp. NPDC058534 | reverse complement strand
GGGACCGGAACCGGGACAAGCCCGGCAGCCCGAGCCGGGACGAGCCCGAAGACCCGAACCGGGACAAGCCCGGCAGCCCGAGCCGGGACGAGCCCGGGGACCGGAACCGGGACAAGCCCGGGAGCCCGAGCCGGGACGAGCCCGGGGACCGGAACCGGGACAAGCCCGGCAGCCCGAGCCGGGACGAGCCCGAAGACCCGAACCGGGACAAGCCCGGCAGCCCGAGCCGGGACGAGCCCCGGGGTCGGAACCGGGGCAGGCCCGGGGGCCGGAGTGGGGCCGGCGGCGCAGGCCGGGTGGGTTCTCGGCGTCAGTGCTCCCGTCGTGCCCGCCGAGTGGCCGGCCGCCGATGCGCAGGCGGCCCGCGCGCTGGCCCGGGCGCGGGCCACCCGGGTGCCGCTGGTCCGGCACGGCGCGCGGCCCGCGCTGGCCGACCTCGTGCCGGACGGCGAGGCCGAGGCGCACGCGCGTGCGCTGCTCGCGCCGGTCGCGGACGTCCCGGCGCTCACCGAGACGCTGCGCACCTGGCTCTCCCTGCACGGCAGCTGGGACCGCACCGCCGTCGCCCTGTCCGTGCACCGCAACACCGTCCGGCAACGCATCGCCCGCTGCGCGGCTCTGCTGGACGCCGACCTCGACGACCCGGACGTACGGATGGAGTTGTGGTTCGCGCTGCGGAGGTGACCCGCGTCCCAGCGCGCGATATGCCGGAGACGCCGACTGGCGGCTGCCTCACAATGGGAGCCATGCCGATACCCGGGACACCCAGCCGCGCCGAACTCGCCGAGCACCTCGTCAGAACCCGTATCGCGGGCGACGTCGCCACGCCGCGCGAGAACAACCTCTCCCACTACCGGAAGCTGGCGAACGGCGACCGGGGCTTCTGGCTCGGTCTGGAGCTGGGCGACCGCTGGACCGACGAGCAGGACGTGCTCGCGGTGATGGCGGAGCGGGTCGGCGTCAACGACGACCCGGAATACCGGTACGGCCAGGACACCATCGACCCCGAACTGACCGTGGCCGCGCTGGAGCGGATGGCGGCGCGGCTGCGCAAGGCCGCCGACGGCGAGCAGCGGGTGCTGTTCGCCACCGGCCACCCGGGCGGGCTGCTCGACGTGCACCGCGCCACGGCCGACGCGCTGCGCACCGCCGGTTGCGAGATCGTCGTGATCCCGGAAGGGCTGACGACGGAGGAGGGATACGTCCAGCAGTTCGCGGACGTGGCCGTGCTGGAGCACGGGGCCTCGCTGTGGCACACCCACTCCGGTGCACCGATGAAGGCGATCCTCACCGGCCTGGAGCGCGCGGGCCGCCCGCTGCCCGACCTGGTCGTCGCCGACCACGGCTGGGCCGGCTACGCCGGTCAGCACGGCGTCGACTCCGTCGGCTACGCCGACTGCAACGACCCGGCGCTCTTCCTCGCCGAGTCCGAGGGCACCCTCCAGGTCGCGGTGCCGCTGGACGACCACGTGGTCAGCCCGCGCTACTACGACCCGATGACGGCGTATCTGCTGGCGGAGGCGGGCCTGGACACGGGCCGAGCCTAGGTCGATTCACCGCTTCTCACCGCTGCTCACGGCTTCGCGCAAACGCCGCGGTGTGCGGCTCCTTCGAGTCCGGAGCCGCACACCGTGCCTGTTTCACAGTCGGATCACCGGCCTCCACGCCCATTGTCGCCACCGCGGCCGTTGTCGTGGTCGCCACGGCCGTTGTCGCGGTCACCACGGTCGTTGTCGCGGTCACCACGGTCGTTGTCGTAGTCACCGCGGCCGTTGTCGCGGTCGTAGTAACGGTCGTCGTCGTGGTCACCGCGGTCGTAGCGGTCCCAGTAGTAGTCGCAGTCGTCGTCCCACCAGTCGTCGTGGTGGTCGTCGTCGCAGTAGCGGCTGTAGCTGCCGCGGTCGTGCGACGAGTCGTTCGCGGAGGCGGTACCCGCCGTGCCCACCGCGACGCCACCGGCCATCATCAGCCCTGCGGCCGACACCGCCACAAGACGCTTCGTGCGCTGTGCTCGCATGAGATTCCCCTCGGTTCCGTTCCGTCTTCTCCCGCGCTTCCCCGGAAGGAAGGCGCGAGCGGATGGCCGCCGCCGCGCGATACCTGTGCGGCACGGTCTTGGGTTTCACCGCGTCCTGGTACACGTGCGCGGGCTCGACCGCCGACGCCCTCGGACCGCCCGGAAAGGTTCACGGGCAAGCTTCGCGGCCCTGGTCCGGAGCCAACTGGCCAGATCGGCCGGGTCTACCGCGCTAGCGGCGTTTCCCTCGCCCAGCCTAAACCCGTATGTGTCTCACGTCACATTTAACGGCCCACGAGAAGCGGAGTCACCGAGGGACCCGCACCACGCCTTCCTGGATGACCGAGATGGCCAGTCGTCCGTCCTGGGTGTGGATGCGGGCCTGGCCGAGACCCCGGCCGCCGGACGCGGACGGGGACTGCTGGTCGTACAGCAGCCACTCGTCGGCGCGGAACGGCCTGTGGAACCACATCGCGTGGTCCAACGAGGCACCTACGACGTCCCCGACGGCCCAGCCACCGCGGCCGTGCGCGAGCAGCACCGAGTCGAGCAGGGTCATGTCGGAGACGTACGTGGCGAGGACGACGTGGAGGAGAGGGTCGTCCGCGAGTTTGCCGTTGGTGCGGAACCACACCTGGGAGTGCGGGTCGCGCGGGGTGCCGAAGTCGCCGAACGGCGGGTCGTTGACGTAGCGCAGGTCGACGGCGGCGCGGGCCTCCAGGAACCGTTCGACGGTGTCGGCGGGCAGGTGCGGGTAGCTCCGCAGCCGCTCCTCGCCGGTGGGCAGCGTCGCCGGGTCCGGTGCGGACGGCATGGCGGCCTGGTGGTCCAGGCCCTCCTCGTACGTCTGGAAGGACGCCGAGAGGCCGAAGATCGGCTTGCCGTGCTGGACGGCGACGACCCGGCGGGTGGTGAAGGAGCGGCCGTCGCGCAGCCGGTCGACGTTGTAGACGATGGGCGCGCCGGGGTCGCCGGGGCGCAGGAAGTACGCGTGCAGGGAGTGCGCGTGCCGGTCCCCGGGGACCGTGCGTCCGGCGGCGACCAGCGCCTGGGCGGCCACCTGCCCGCCGAAGACCCGGGGGACGACGGCGGAGCGGGAGTGGCCGCGGTAGATGTCCTCCTCGATCCGCTCGAGGTCGAGCAGGTCGAGGAGGGACTGGAGTGCTTCGCTCATGTCCTGTGATTCTGTGGTCTACAGACCGGTCTACAGGCCCATGTTCTTCGCGATGATCATCTTCATGACCTCGCTGGTGCCGCCGTAGATGCGGTTGACGCGGTTGTCCGCGTACAGGCGGGCGATCGGGTACTCGTTCATGTAGCCGTAGCCGCCGTGCAGCTGGAGGCAGCGGTCGATGACGCGGTGGGCGACCTCGGTACAGAACAGCTTGGCGCTGGCGGCCTCGGCGGGGGTCAGTTCACCGGCGTCCAGCGCCTCGGTGGCGCGGTCGGCGACGGCCTCGGCGGCGTCCACCTCGGCCTGGCAGGCGGCCAGCTCGAACTTGGTGTTCTGGAAGTGGGCGACCGGCTTGCCGAAGACGGTACGCTCCTGCACGTACTGCTTGGCGAACCGGACGGCTGCGGCGGCCTGGGCGTAGGCACCGAAGGCGATGCCCCAGCGCTCGGAGGCCAGGTTGTGGCCGAGGTAGGAGAAGCCCTTGTTCTCCTCGCCGAGCAGGTCCTCGACGGGCACTTTGACGTCGACGAAGGCCAGCTCGGCGGTGTCGGAGGTGCGCAGGCCCAGCTTGTCCAGCTTGCGGCCGACCGAGTAGCCCTCGGACTTGGTGTCCACGGCGAACAGGGAGATGCCGTGGCGGCGGTCCTCGGCGGTGGGCGCGGCGGTGCGGGCGCAGACGATGACCTTGTCGGCGTGCACGCCGCCGGTGATGAAGGTCTTGGCGCCGTTGAGGACGTAGTGGCTGCCGTCCTCGGAGAGCTTGGCGGTGGACTTCATGCCCGCGAGGTCGGAGCCGGTGCCGGGCTCCGTCATGGCGATGGCCCACATCTCCTCGCCGCTGACGAACTTAGGCAGGAAGCGCTTCTTCTGCTCGTCGGTGGCCAGCATCCTGATGTACGGCAGGGCGAGCAGCACGTGCACGCCGGAGCCACCGAACTGGACGCCCGCGCGGGCGGTCTCCTCGTAGAGGACGGCCTCGAACTTGTGGCTGTCCATGCCGGCGCCGCCGAACTCCTCGGGCACGTTGATGCCGAAGATGCCCAGGTCGCCGAGCTTGTAGTAGAAGTCGCGCGGCGCCTGGCCGGCGGCGAACCACTCGTCGTAGACGGGGACGACCTCGGCCTCGATGAAGGCGCGGATGGTCTCCCGGAACGCCTCGTGGTCCTCGTTGAACACCGTACGGCGCACCGCGCCACCTCCAGGGTACGTATCTAAGCGCTTGCTCAGACTTCACCGTACCGGCGGGTAGGGAGGGGCGTCCAGAGTGGGCCGTGGGTAACCCTCGTCACTCCCCCACCGCCGCGAACGCCCCCCGTGCCATCCGGTGCAGCAGCTCCGACGTCACCGTGCGGCCGGGGAGGGCGCCGGGGCGGCCCAGGTGCGGGGTGGAGTTCAGGAGGCCGAAGACCGAGTGGACGGCCGAGCGGGCGCTCGGTTCCGTGACCGCCGGGTAGACCTCGCGGACCACCCCGACCCACAGCTCGACGTACTGCCGCTGGAGCTGGCGCACCATCTTGCGGTCGGCGTCCCGGAGGCGGTCCAGCTCGCGGTCGTGCAGGGTGATGAGCGGGCGGTCGTCGAGCGCGAAGTCGATGTGACCCTCGATGAGCGAGTCGAGGACCGCCTCCGCGCCCGGCCCGGAGCCGGTCACCCCCTCGGCCTCGGCCAGCCGCCGCTTCGCCCCCGTCAGCAGCTGTCCGCTGATCCCGACCAGCAGCTCCGCGAGCATCGCGTCCTTGCCGGCGAAGTGCCGGTACAGACCGGGGCCGCTGATGCCGACCGCGGCGCCTATCTCGTCGACGCCGACACCGTGGAAACCGCGCTCGGCGAAGAGCCGGGCGGCCTCCTTGAGGATCTGCTCGCGGCGGGTGGGGGCGTCGGTTCTGGTGGCCATGGGAGCAATTCTAGACAGGGAGGTTAGCGGTCGTTAACCTGAGGGAAACGCGTTAACGCTCATTAACTGGTCGATCACTGGGTGAGGGGACCGCAGGATGCACGAGGCACCGGAGCTGACGACGACGGCAGATCCCGCGTCCGAGGCCTTTCGGGCCAACGAGGAGGCGCACGGCGTCCTCGTTCAGGAGCTGCGCGCCAAGCTCGCCGCGGCCCGGCTCGGCGGCGGAGAGCGGGCACGGGCCCGGCACACCGCGCGCGGCAAGCTGCTGCCACGCGACCGTGTGGACACACTGCTCGATCCGGGCTCGCCGTTCCTGGAGCTGGCGCCGCTCGCGGCCGACGGGCTCTACGACGGACAGGCCCCGGCGGCCGGCGTGATCGCCGGGATCGGGCGGGTGAGCGGCCGGGAGTGCGTGGTCGTCGCCAACGACGCCACCGTCAAGGGCGGCACGTACTACCCGATGACCGTGAAGAAGCACCTGAGGGCGCAGGAGGTGGCGCTGGAGAACCGGCTGCCGTGCCTGTACCTGGTCGACTCGGGGGGCGCGTTCCTGCCGATGCAGGACGAGGTCTTCCCCGACCGCGAGCACTTCGGGCGGATCTTCTACAACCAGGCCCGGATGTCCGGCGCCGGCATCCCGCAGATCGCCGCCGTCCTCGGCTCCTGCACGGCGGGCGGCGCGTACGTCCCGGCGATGAGCGACGAGGCCGTGATCGTCCGCAATCAGGGCACGATCTTCCTGGGCGGCCCGCCGCTGGTGAAGGCGGCCACCGGTGAGGTCGTCACGGCGGAGGAGCTGGGCGGCGGCGAGGTCCACTCGCGCGTGTCCGGCGTGACCGACCACCTGGCCGAGGACGACGCGCACGCGCTGCGGATCGTGCGGCAGATCGTCTCCACGCTGCCGGAGCGCGGCGCGCTCCCCTGGGGCGTGGAGCCCGCCGCCGAGCCGAAGGCCGACCCGCAGGGGCTGTACGGCGCGGTGCCGGTCGACTCCCGCACCCCCTACGACGTCCGCGAGGTCATCGCGCGCGTGGTGGACGGCTCCCGGTTCGCCGAGTTCAAGTCGGAGTTCGGGCAGACCCTGGTCACGGGCTTCGCCCGCATCCACGGCCACCCGGTGGGCGTCGTCGCCAACAACGGCATCCTGTTCGCCGAGTCGGCCCAGAAGGGCGCCCACTTCATCGAGCTGTGCGACCAGCGCGGCATCCCGCTGGTGTTCCTGCAGAACATCTCCGGGTTCATGGTCGGCCGGGACTACGAGGCCGGCGGCATCGCCAAGCACGGCGCCAAGATGGTGACGGCGGTGGCGTGCACGCGCGTGCCGAAGCTGACGGTGGTCGTCGGCGGCTCGTACGGCGCGGGCAACTACTCGATGTGCGGGCGGGCGTATTCGCCGCGCTTCCTGTGGATGTGGCCCAACGCGAAGATCTCGGTGATGGGCGGCGAGCAGGCCGCGTCCGTGCTGGCCACGGTCAAGCGGGACCAGCTGGAGGCACGCGGCGAGGAGTGGCCCGCCGAGGAGGAGGAGACCTTCAAGGCGCCGGTCCGCGCGCAGTACGAGCGCCAGGGGAACGCCTACTACGCGACCGCCCGCCTGTGGGACGACGGGGTCATCGAGCCCGCCGACACCCGGCGGGTGCTGGGTCTGGCCCTGACCGCCTGTGCCAACGCGCCGCTGGGTGAGCCCCAGTTCGGCGTCTTCCGGATGTGAGGAGGGGACTTCGATGGGGAGCCTGATGTTCGACACGGTACTGGTGGCCAACCGCGGTGAGATCGCGGTGCGTGTCATCCGGACCCTGCGCGCGATGGGCGTGCGCTCGGTGGCGGTCTTCTCCGACGCCGACGCGGACGCGCGGCACGTGCGCGAGGCCGACGAGGCGGTACGGATCGGTCCGGCGCCGGCGCCGGAGAGCTATCTGTCCGTCGAGCGGCTGCTGGAGGCCGCCGCCCGGACCGGCGCGCAGGCCGTCCACCCGGGGTACGGCTTCCTCGCCGAGAACGCCGGGTTCGCGCGGGCCTGCGAGGCGGCGGGGCTGGTCTTCATCGGGCCGCCCGCCGACGCCATCGCCCTGATGGGCGACAAGATCCGGGCCAAGGAGACGGTGAAGGCGGCCGGGGTCCCGGTCGTCCCGGGCTCCAGCGGCAGCGGGCTGACGGACGCCCAGCTCGCCGACGCCGCCCGCGAGATCGGCACCCCGGTGCTGCTCAAGCCGTCGGCCGGCGGTGGCGGTAAGGGCATGCGGCTGGTGCGGGACGCCGCCGTGCTGGCCGACGAGATCGCCGCCGCCCGCCGCGAGGCCCGCGCCTCCTTCGGCGACGACACGCTCCTCGTGGAGCGCTGGGTCGACCGGCCCCGGCACATCGAGATCCAGGTCCTGGCCGACGGCCACGGGAACGTGGTGCACCTGGGCGAGCGCGAGTGCTCGCTCCAGCGCCGGCACCAGAAGATCATCGAGGAGGCGCCCAGTGTGCTCCTCGACGAGGCGACCCGCGCCGCGATGGGCGAGGCCGCCGTGCAGGCGGCGCGCTCCTGCGGCTACCGGGGCGCGGGCACGGTGGAGTTCATCGTGCCGGGCAGCGACCCGTCGTCGTACTACTTCATGGAGATGAACACCCGCCTCCAGGTGGAGCACCCGGTGACCGAGCTGGTCACCGGCCTGGACCTGGTGGAGTGGCAGCTGCGGGTGGCGGCGGGCGAGCCGCTGGGCCTGGCGCAGGAGGACGTCCGGCTGACCGGGCACGCAGTCGAGGCCCGGCTGTGCGCCGAAGACCCCGCGCGCGGCTTCCTCCCCTCCGGCGGCACGGTGCTGCGGCTGCGCGAGCCCGAGGGCGACGGGGTGCGCACCGACTCCGGGCTCAGCGAGGGCAGCGAGGTCGGCAGCCTCTACGACCCGATGCTGTCCAAGGTGATCGCGTACGGCCCCGACCGGGAGACGGCGCTGCGCAAGCTGCGGGCGGCCCTGGCCCGGACGGTGACGCTGGGCGTGCAGACCAACGCCGGGTTCCTGCGGCGGCTGCTCGCGCACCCGGCGGTGGTCGCGGGCGACCTGGACACCGGGCTGGTGGAGCGCGAGGCCGACGGCCTGGTCTCCACGGACGTACCGGAGGAGGTGTACGAGGCGGCTGCGGCCGTACGGCTGGACGCGCTGCGTCCGCGCGGGGACGGCTGGACGGACCCGTTCTCGGTGCCGGACGGCTGGCGCACGGGCGGCGAGCCGAAGCCGGTGGCCTTCCCGATGCGGGCCACGGGACTTGAACCCGTCACGCACTCCCCGCGCGGCAGCCACACCGTCACCGACGACCAGGTGGCCGTCACCCTCGACGGTGTCCGGCACACCTTCCACCGCGCCGCCGACTGGCTGGGCCGCGACGGCGACGCCTGGCACGTGCGCGACCACGACCCGGTCGCCGCGTCACTCACCCGCTCCGCCCACGCGGGCGCCGACTCGCTCACCGCGCCCATGCCGGGCACGGTGACGGTGGTGAAGGTCGCCGTCGGCGACGAGGTGGCCGCCGGACAGAGCCTGCTGGTCGTGGAGGCGATGAAGATGGAGCACGTCATCTCCGCCCCGCACGCCGGCACCGTCGCCGAACTGGACGTCGCGCCCGGCACCACGGTCGCCATGGACCAGGTACTGGCGGTCATCACCCCGACAGAGGACGGGGAGGAGGAGACGGCGTGAACACCCCCGAGCTGGGCCTGCCCATGACCGTGCCGGCCGAGGGCCTGCCCGCCCGCGTCCGCGTCCACGAGGTGGGCGCCCGCGACGGCCTGCAGAACGAGAAGGCGATCGTCCCGGCGGCGGTGAAGGCGGAGTTCGTCCGCCGCCTGGCGGGCACGGGCCTGACCACCATCGAGGCGACGAGCTTCGTGCACCCCAAGTGGGTGCCGCAGCTGGCGGACGCGGAGGAGCTGTTCCCGGCGGTAGCTGACCTGCCGGTCGACCTCCCCGTCCTGGTGCCGAACGAGCGGGGCCTGGACCGCGCGCTGGCGCTCGGCGCCCGGCGGGTGGCGGTCTTCGCCAGCGCCACGGAGTCCTTCGCCAAGGCCAACCTGAACCGCACGCTGGACGAGGCCCTGACCATGTTCGCGCCGGTGGTGGCGCGGGCGAAGGCGGCGGACGTGCACGTACGGGGCTACCTGTCGATGTGCTTCGGCGACCCGTGGGAGGGCGCCGTCCCCGTCCCGCAGGTCGTGCGGGTCTGCCGGGCCCTGCTGGACATGGGCTGCGACGAACTGAGCCTCGGCGACACCATCGGCGTGGCGACCCCGGGCCATGTCAGCGCCCTGCTCACCGCGCTCACCGCGGCGGGCGTCCCCGTGGACACGCTCGGCGTGCACTTCCACGACACCTACGGCCAGGCCCTGTCCAACACGCTGACCGCGCTGCGGCACGGCGTCACGACGGTCGACGCCTCCGCCGGCGGCCTGGGCGGCTGCCCGTACGCCAAGTCCGCCACCGGCAACCTCGCCACCGAGGACCTCCTGTGGATGCTGCGCGGCCTCGGCATCGACACCGGCGTCGACCTCGGCCGTCTCGTCGCCACCAGCGTCTGGATGGCCGCCCACCTGGGCCGACCCAGCCCGTCCCGCACCGTACGAGCCCTCGCCGGCTCGGGCGCCGACTCCGACCAGGAGCAGTGAACAGCCATGGACCACAAGCTCTCCCCCGAACTGGAAGAACTCCGCCGCACGGTGGAGGCGTTCGCCCACGACGTCGTGGCGCCCAAGATCGGCGACTTCTACGAGCGGCACGAGTTCCCGTACGAGATCGTCCGGGAGATGGGCCGCATGGGCCTGTTCGGGCTGCCGTTCCCGGAGGAGTACGGCGGCATGGGCGGCGACTACCTCGCCCTCGGCATCGCCCTGGAGGAACTGGCCCGGGTCGACTCGTCGGTGGCGATCACGCTGGAGGCGGGGGTCTCGCTGGGCGCGATGCCCGTCCACCTGTTCGGCACCGAGGAGCAGAAGCGTGCGTGGCTGCCCCGGCTGTGCTCCGGCGAGATCCTGGGCGCCTTCGGCCTGACCGAGCCGGACGGCGGATCGGACGCGGGCGCGACACGCACGACGGCCCGGCTCGACGAGGCGACCGGCGAGTGGGTGATCAACGGCACCAAGTGCTTCATCACCAACTCGGGCACGGACATCACGGGCCTGGTGACGGTCACGGCGGTCACCGGCCGCAAGCCGGACGGCCGGCCCCTGATCTCGGCGATCATCGTCCCGTCGGGCACGCCGGGCTTCACGGTGGCCGCCCCCTACTCCAAGGTCGGCTGGAACGCGTCGGACACCCGCGAGCTGTCCTTCTCCGACGTACGGGTCCCGGCGGCGAACCTGCTGGGCGAGAAGGGGCGCGGCTACGCCCAGTTCCTGCGCATCCTGGACGAGGGGCGCATCGCCATCGCCGCGCTGGGTACGGGACTCGCGCAGGGCTGCGTGGACGAGTCGGTCAAGTATGCGAAGGAACGTCACGCCTTCGGCAAGCCCATCGGCGCCAACCAGGCCATCCAGTTCAAGATCGCCGACATGGAGATGAAGGCCCACACCTCCCGCCTCGCCTGGCGGGACGCGGCCTCGCGCCTGGTGACGGGCGAGCCGTTCAAGAAGGAGGCGGCGCTGGCGAAGCTGTACTCGTCGACGGTGGCCGTGGACAACGCCCGGGAGGCCACCCAGATCCACGGCGGCTACGGGTTCATGAACGAGTACCCGGTCGCCCGCATGTGGCGGGACGCGAAGATCCTGGAGATCGGCGAGGGCACCAGCGAGGTCCAGCGGATGCTGATCGCAAGGGAGTTGGGGCTGGTGAGCTGAGACGGCGCACCGTCGCGGGGTGGGGCGGCCGGGCCGCACTCCGGCCCCACCCCCTGGACAAGATCTGAGGTTAGGCTAACCTACCCTCGAATTGTCCCGCGGAGCTCCGCACCGTTCGAAAGCAGTCACACCATGCCCAACGCCAGAGCTGCCCACCCGACCCGCCGCGGAATCCTCGCCGCCGGCGGCGCCATCGGCCTCGGTGCCGTGCTCGCGGCCTGCGGGGACGACGACGCGAAGAGCGGCGGCTCGGGCGACGACGCGGGCGCCGGCACGTCCGGCCCCTGGTCCTTCAAGGACGACCGCGGCACCACCGTGAAGCTGGACGCGGTGCCCACGAGCATCGTCGCCTTCACCGGTGTCGCCGCCGCCCTGTGGGACTACGGCGTCCAGGTCAAGGGCGTCTTCGGGCCCACCACGACCAAGGACGGCAAGCCCGACGTCCAGGCCGGCGACCTCGACGTCGACAAGGTCACGGTCCTCGGCAACGAGTGGGGCAAGCTCAACGTCGAGAAGTACGCGACCCTCGCCCCCGAGGTGCTCATCACCACGACGTTCGACACCGCGGGCACCCTCTGGTCCGTCCCGGAGGAGTCCAAGGACAAGGTCGCCAAGCTCGCGCCGAGCGTGGCCGTCTCGGTCTTCGACCGTCAGCTCACCAAGCCGCTCCAGCGGATGTGGGAACTGGCCGAGTCGCTCGGCGCGGACATGAAGGCCAAGAAGGTCACCGACGCCAAGGCCGCCTTCGAGAAGGCCGCCGCCCGGCTGCGCGCCGCCGCCAAGGCGAAGCCCGAGATCAAGGTCCTGGCCGGCTCCGCGAGCCCCGACCTCTTCTACGTCTCCGGCACCAACTTCTCCGTGGACCTGGAGTACTTCAAGGCCCTCGGCGTGAACTTCGTCGAGCCCTCCGAGGAGGCGAAGAAGGCGACCGGCGGCTGGTTCGAGAGTCTGAGCTGGGAGAACGTCGACAAGTACCCGGCCGACGTCATCATCATGGACGACCGCGCCTCCACCATCCAGCCCGCGGACATCACCGAGGGCACCTGGAAGAAGCTCCCCGCGGTCAAGGCCGGCCAGGTCATCTCCCGCTCCCCCGAGCCGATCCTGTCCTACGACAAGTGCACGCCGCTGCTGAACAACCTCGCCGAGGCCATCGAGAACGCCAAGAAGGTCGGCTGACCTTCTCCGTCTCCCGGAGCACGCCATGACGACGGCCGTAGCCGCCCCGTTCCGTTTCTTCTCCCTCCAGGTCGTACGGACGAGGCGGCTCGGCCCGTCTCTGGCCCGTGTCACCTTCGCCGGGGACGACCTGCGCGCCTTCCACTCGGACGGCCTCGACCAGTCCCTGTCCCTGTTCCTGCCGCACCCGGGCCAATCGGAGCCCGCGGTACCCGTGGAGCGGGGATGGGGGTCCCCCCGCTCGAGCGAAGCCGAGAGTGGGGGAGGGTGGTGGCAGGCGTGGCGTGAACTCCCGGACGACGTGCGGGCGGTGATGCGCTCGTACACGCTGCGGGCGCATCGGCGGGACGCCGACGGCAACACCGCCGAGATCGACATCGACTTCGTGCTGCACGGCCTCGAACCCGGCGCCGCCTTCGAGGCCGGCCCCGCCGCCCGCTGGGCCGCCGCCGCCACCGCCGGGGACCGCGTCCTGCTGCTCGGCCCGGCCGCCG
The DNA here is from genome assembly GCF_042717365.1 of Streptomyces sp. NPDC058534. Taxonomy (NCBI): domain Bacteria; kingdom Bacillati; phylum Actinomycetota; class Actinomycetes; order Kitasatosporales; family Streptomycetaceae; genus Streptomyces; species Streptomyces sp. NPDC058534. The sequence continues at coordinate 17,312 of NZ_JBHXNW010000094.1, read as the reverse complement.
CCGACAACCGGGCGATCCGCTTCCGGCCGCCCGAGGACACCGACCTGGTGGTGATCTGGGGCGACGAGACCGCCGTACCGGCCGCCTGCGCGATCGTCGAGTCGCTGCCCGCCGGCACCCGCGCCCGGGTCTGGCTGGAGGTGCCGCACGCCGAGGACGTGCAGGACCTCGACACGGCGGCGGACGCCGAGATCACCTGGCTGGTCAGGGACGTCACCGGCGGTCCCGAGGCGACCCTGGCCACCCTGCGGGACGCGCGGCTGCCGCACGCCGAGCACCCCTATGTCTGGATCGCGGGCGAGTCGGGCTGCGTCAAGCTGCTGCGCCGGCACTTCGTGGGCGAGCGCGGCATCGACCGGCGGCGCGTCACCTTCGTCGGCTACTGGCGCCAGGGGCTGACGGAGGAACAGCTCCGCGAACAGGGCTGAGACCGGGGGGCCTTACTGCCGTACACGCGAGTGACGGCAGTCACGCACGGGGCTACGCTTGATCCACTCTACTTAGGTTAGGCTAACCTAAATAAACCCAGGGCTCCGCCCCTTCCGCCCTTTCCCGCCCTTCCCTCTTCCTCTCCCTCTCGGACCGTCCCCACCGGAGGACCCCCACATGCGCTCGCACCTGCTCAACGACACCACCGCGGAGCAGTACCGCCGCTCCGTGACCGAAGGAGTCGAGCGGGTGGCCGCCAAACTCGCCACCACCGACCGCCCGTTCACCGGTGTCACGGTCGACGCCCTCTCCCCCCGCATCGACGAGATCGACCTCGACCGGCCCCTGCACGACACCGCTGCGGTCCTCGACGAGCTGGAGGACGTCTACCTCCGTGACGCCGTCTACTTCCACCACCCCCGCTACCTCGCCCACCTCAACTGCCCCGTCGTCATCCCGGCGGTGCTCGGCGAGGCTGTGCTCTCCGCCGTCAACTCCTCCCTGGACACCTGGGACCAGTCGGCGGGCGGCACGCTCATCGAGCGGAAGCTGATCGACTGGACCACCGACCGGATCGGCCTCGGCCCCGCCGCCGACGGCGTGTTCACCTCGGGCGGCACCCAGTCGAACCTCCAGGCGCTGCTGCTGGCCCGCGAGGAGGCCAAGACCAACTCCCTCGCCGACCTGCGCGTCTTCGCCTCCGAGGTCAGCCACTTCAGCGTGCAGAAGTCGGCGAAACTGCTCGGCCTCGGTCCCGACGCCGTCGTCTCGATCCCCGTCGACCACGACAAGCGCCTGCACACCGTCGCCCTCGCCCGTGAGCTGGAGCGCTGCACGCGGGACGGCCTCGTCCCCATGGCCGTCGTCGCCACCGGCGGCACCACCGACTTCGGCTCCATCGACCCGCTCCCGGAGATCGCCGCGCTGTGCGAGCAGTACGGGGTGTGGATGCACGTGGACGCGGCCTACGGCTGCGGGCTGCTCGCCTCCCTGAAGTACCGGGACCGGCTGGCCGGCATCGAGCGCGCCGACTCGGTCACCGTCGACTACCACAAGTCCTTCTTCCAGCCGGTGAGTTCGTCCGCCGTGCTGGTGCGGGACGCGGCCACCCTGCGCCACGCCACCTACCACGCGGAGTACCTCAACCCGCGCCGCATGGTGCAGGAACGTATCCCCAACCAGGTGGACAAGTCGCTCCAGACCACCCGCCGCTTCGACGCGCTCAAGCTGTGGATGACGCTGCGCGTGATGGGCGCCGACGGCATCGGGCAGCTCTTCGACGAGGTGTGCGACCTGGCCGCCGAGGGCTGGCGGCTGATCGCCGGCGACCCGCGCTACGACGTCGTCGTGGAGCCGAGCCTGTCCACCCTGGTCTTCCGCTACATACCGGCGGCCGTCACCGACCCCGCCGAGATCGACCGCGCCAACCTGTACGCCCGCCGGGCCCTGTTCGCCTCCGGCGACGCCGTGGTCGCGGGCACCAAGGTGGCCGGACGCCACTACCTGAAGTTCACCCTGCTCAACCCCGAGACGACCACGGCCGACATCGCCGCCGTCCTCGACCTGATCGCCGGCCACGCCGAGCAGTACCTGGGAGAGTCCCTTGACCGCGCTTCCTGAAGCCAGTGCCACGTACGACTTCGTGGGGATCGGCCTCGGCCCCTTCAACCTCGGCCTCGCCTGCCTCACCGAGCCCATCGACGGGCTGAACGGCGTCTTCCTGGAGTCCAAGCCGGACTTCGCGTGGCACGCCGGCATGTTCCTGGACGGCGCCCACCTCCAGACCCCGTTCATGTCGGACCTGGTCACGCTCGCCGACCCGACCTCCCCGTACTCCTTCCTCAACTACCTGAAGGAGAAGGGCCGGCTGTACGCGTTCTACATCCGGGAGAACTTCTACCCGCTGCGTGTCGAGTACGACGACTACTGCCGCTGGGCCGCGAACAGACTGAGCAGCGTCCGCTTCTCCACGACGGTCACCGAGGTGACGTACGACGAGCGCGAGGAGCTGTACGCCGTCGCGACCACGGCCGGCGACACCTACCGCGCCCGCCGCCTCGTCCTCGGCACCGGCACCCCGCCGCACATCCCCGACGCCTGCCGAGGCCTGGCCGGTGACTTCCTGCACAACTCCCAGTACGTCCGGCACCGGGCGGAGCTGGTGCAGAAGGAGTCGATCACGCTGGTCGGCAGCGGCCAGTCCGCCGCCGAGATCTACCAGGACCTGCTCAGCGAGATCGACGTCCACGGCTACCGGCTCAACTGGGTGACGCGCTCCCCGCGCTTCTTCCCACTGGAGTACACCAAGCTCACGCTGGAGATGACCTCCCCGGAGTACGTGGACTACTACCACGCGCTGCCGGAGCCCACCCGCTACCGCCTCACGGCCGAGCAGAAGGGCCTGTTCAAGGGCATCGACGGCGACCTGATCAACGACATCTTCGACCTGCTCTACCAGAAGAAACTGGGCGGCCCGGTCCCCACCCGCCTGCTCACCAACTCGGCACTGACCAGCGCCCGGTACGCGGACGGCACGTACACCCTGGGCTTCCGCCAGGAGGAGCAGGGCAGCGACTTCGAGATCGACACCCAGGGCCTGGTCCTGGCCACCGGGTACCGGTACGCCGAGCCGGAGTTCCTCAAGCCCGTCCGCGACCGGCTCCGCTACGACTCCCACGGCAACTTCGACGTGGCCCGCAACTACGCCGTGGACGTCACGGGCAGCGGCGTGTTCCTGCAGAACGCGGGCGTCCACACGCACAGCGTCACCAGCCCCGACCTGGGTATGGGCGCCTACCGCAACAGCTACATCGTCCGAGAGCTGCTCGGCACCGAGTACTACCCGGTCGAGAAGTCGATCGCGTTCCAGGAGTTCAGCGCATGACCACCCCCACGACAGCCCCCACCGCGAGGATCGGCGCCCTCACCCTGTGCCCCCTCGACCCGCTCAAGGACGCCGAGCTGCTGCACGGCTGGCTCACTCACCCCAAGTCCGCGTTCTGGATGATGCAGGAGGCGAAACTCGTCGACGTCGAGCGGGCGTACATGGAGGTGGCCGCCGACCCGCACCAGGACGCCCGCATCGGCCTGCACGACGGCGTCCCCGCCTTCCTGATGGAGCGGTACGACCCGGTCCACCGCGAGCTGACCGGCCTGTACGAGCCGGAGCCGGGTGACGTCGGCATGCACTTCCTGGTCGCCCCCACCGACCGCCCGGTGCACGGCTTCACCCGCGCCGTCATCACCGCCGTCATGACCGAGCTGTTCGCCGACCCGGCGACCGCCCGCGTCGTCGTCGAGCCGGACATCGACAACAAGGCCGTCCACGCCCTGAACGCAGCCGTCGGATTCGTGCCCGAGCGCGAGATCCAGAAGCCGGAGAAGAAGGCGTTGCTGAGCTTCTGCACCCGCGACCAGTTCGAGAAGGCGGTGTCCGCATGAGCCTCGCCGACGCCGTCGCCCACCTCTCCCCCGAGCGCTGGGAGCAGGCCAACCGCCTCCTGATCCGCAAGGCCCTGGCCGAGTTCACGCACGAGCGGCTGTTCTCCCCCGAGCGGGACGGCGAGGAGTACGTCGTCCGCAGCGACGACGGCCAGACCCGCTACCGTTTCACGGCCACCGTCCGCGCCCTGGACCACTGGCAGGTGGACGCCGCCTCCATCACCCGCCACCGCGACGGGGCCGAACTTCCGCTCGCCGCGCTGGACTTCTTCGTCGAGCTGCAAAAGACGCTGGGCCTGAGCGAGGAGATCCTGCCGGTCTACCTGGAGGAGATCTCCTCCACCCTCTCCGGCACCTGCTACAAACTCACCAAGCCGGAAATCACCTCGGCCGAGCTGGCCCGCGGCGACTTCCAGGCCGTCGAGACCGGCATGACCGAGGGCCACCCGTGCTTCGTCGCCAACAACGGGCGGCTCGGCTTCGGCATCCACGAGTACCTGTCCTACGCCCCCGAGACCGCGAGCCCGGTCCGGCTGGTGTGGCTGGCCGCGCACCGCTCCCGGGCGGCGTTCACGGCGGGTGTCGGGATCGAGTACGAGTCCTTCGTCCGGGACGAGCTGGGCGAGCGGACCGTCGACCGCTTCCACGGCGTCCTGCGCGAGCGGGGCCTGGACCCGGCCGACTACCTGTTCATCCCGGTCCACCCCTGGCAGTGGTGGAACAAGCTCACCGTCACCTTCGCCGCCGAGGTCGCCCGCGGGCACCTGGTCTGCCTCGGCGAGGGCGACGACGAGTACCTGGCCCAGCAGTCCATCCGCACCTTCTTCAACGCCTCGCACCCCGAGAAGCACTACGTGAAGACGGCCCTGTCCGTCCTCAACATGGGCTTCATGCGCGGCCTGTCGGCGGCCTACATGGAGGCCACGCCTGCCATCAACGACTGGCTCGCCCAGCTCATCGAGGGCGACCCGGTGCTGGAGTCGACGGGCCTGAGCATCATCCGGGAGCGGGCCGCCGTCGGCTACCGGCACCTGGAGTACGAGCAGGCCACCGACCGCTACTCGCCGTACCGCAAGATGCTGGCGGCGCTCTGGCGGGAGAGCCCGGTGCCGTCCCTCCAGGAGGGCGAGACGCTCGCCACCATGGCCTCCCTCGTCCACGTCGACCACGAGGGCGCGTCCTTCGCGGGCGCGCTGATCGAGCGGTCGGGGCTCGCGCCCGCCGAGTGGCTGCGGCACTACCTGCGCGCCTACTACGTCCCGCTGCTGCACAGCTTCTACGCCTACGACCTGGTGTACATGCCGCACGGCGAGAACGTGATCCTGGTCCTGGAGGACGGGGTGGTGCGCCGGGCGATCTACAAGGACATCGCCGAGGAGATCGCGGTGATGGACCCGGACGCGGTGCTGCCGCCCGACGTCGCCAGGATCGCCGTGGACGTGCCCGAGGACAAGAAGCTCCTGTCGATCTTCACGGACGTCTTCGACTGCTTCTTCCGCTTCCTCGCCGCGAACCTCGCGGGCGAGGGCATCGTGGAGGAGGACGGCTTCTGGCGGACGGTCGCGGAGGTCACCCGCGAGTACCAGGCGTCGGTGCCGGAACTGGCCGACAAGTTCGACCGGTACGACATGTTCGCGCCCGAGTTCGCGCTGTCCTGCCTCAACCGGCTCCAGCTGCGCGACAACCGGCAGATGGTGGACCTCGCCGACCCGGCCGGCGCGCTCCAGCTGATCGGCCGGCTGGAGAACCCGCTCGCGGGCCGTTGACCGGCCCCCACGGACAGGCGGGCACCCCGGAGACGGTCCTCCGGGGTGCCCGTCACCGCGTTCCGGTCAGGTCGGGTTCACGTCCAGGGGACCTGCGGCGAGCGGTAGTAGTCGATCCCCATCGCCTCCCAGCGCGGCGCCTGCGCGGCGAGCCGCACCTTGTAGGTGTCCCAGTCGTGCGTCGACGCCGGGGACCAGCCCAGCTCGGCGACGCCCGGCAGCCTCGGAAAGGCCATGAACTCCAGCTGCTCGGGGTTGGAGAGGGTCTCCGTCCACAGCGGCGCCTCGACACCGCGGACCGCGGAGGCCGGCGCGCCCGGGAGATAGGCGGCCGGGTCCCAGTCGTAGGACCGCTGCACCTCGACGTAGCCCGCCCAGGACAGGCCCAGCGGGGTGTCCTTGTTGTACTTCATGTCCAGGTACGTCCGGTCGGCCGGGGACAGGATCAGCCCGGTCCCGTTCCGCGCCGCCTCGGCGACCTGGGCCTTCTCCGCGTCGCTGGTGCGGTCCAGGCCCCAGTACTGGACGAGCGCGCCCTCGGCGGGATTCGCGCCGGCCAGCTGGTGCCAGCCGACGACCGTCTTGCCGTACTCGGCGACGATCGGCTGCACGCGGTCCATGAACTTCACGAAGTCCTCGTGCGGCGTGGAGTGCGCCTCGTCGCCGCCGATGTGGAGGTAGCGGCCGGGGGTGAGCGCGGCCAGCTCGCGCACGACGTCGTCGACGAAGTCGTACGTGACCTCCTTGCCGACGCACAGCGAGCTGAAGCCGACCTTGGTGCCGGTGTACAGCGGCGGCGCGACGCCGTCGCAGTTCAGCTCGGCGTAGGAGGCGAGGGCCGCGTTGGTGTGGCCCGGCATGTCGATCTCGGGGACGACCTCCAGGTGGCGGGAGGCGGCGTGGCGCAGGATCTCCTTGTAGTCGTCCTTGGTGTAGTAGCCGCCGGGGCCGCCGCCGACCTCGGTGGAACCGCCGTACGTCGCCAGGCGCGGCCAGGAGTCGATGGCGATGCGCCAGCCCTGGTCGTCGCTGAGGTGCAGGTGGAGCTTGTTGTACTTGTAGAGGGCGACGCGGTCGATGTACTGCTTCACCTCGTCGACGGTGAAGAAGTGCCGCGAGACGTCCAGCATGGCGCTGCGCCAGCCGTAGCGCGGGGTGTCCTTGATGGTGCCGCCCGCGACCAGCCAGGGTCCGGGCTGCACGGAGTCCTTCTCGACGGCGGCGGGCAGGAGCTGACGGAGGGTCTGGACGCCGTGGAAGAGGCCGGACGCCGCGCGGGCGGTGATGGTGACGCCGGAGCGGCCGCTGTCGAGGCGGTAGCCCTCGTCGCCGTAGGAGCCCTTCGCCAGGCGCAGCTGGATGCCGCCGTGGCCGTAAGAGGTGACGGGCAGTCGGTAGCCGGTGGAGGGCCGCAGGACGCCGGCGAGGTAGTCGCCGACGCGGCGGGCCTCGCGCGAGTCGTCGACGCGGATGTGGGTGGAGCGGGTGATGCGGTACGGGGCGCCGCCCGGGTCGACCGAGGCGGGGGCCGGGATCACCTGGTCCAGGGGGGTCGCGGCCGTCTGGTGCGCGGGTGCCGCGCCGGTGGTGATGGCGCAGGCCGCCGCCACCAGCAGCAGCGATCCCAGCAGCCGGCTGGTGCGGGGAGTCGTTCGGTGGGGAGTCGTTCGGTGGTGCCGTCGATGTGCTCTCACGTGCGCGCTCCCTTCGCGTGTGTGCGGTACGGGGGTTGGGGACGGGTGTAGACCACTCTCCCGCACCATCGCCGCCCACAGAAGCGATGAAACAATCCGCGCATGGCGGAAATCATCCAGAAGGACGGAACGTGGGTCTTCGACGGCGACTCGCTGCGGCTGACTCCTGGACGCGACAAGAGCGTCGCCCTGCTGCGCCGGGAGTTGGGTGAACTGCTCGTCCCGCTGTCGGCGTTGGCGGGGATATCGTTCGAGCAGGGCCGCAAAGCCGGCCGGCTGCGGCTGCGCCTGCGGGACGGCGCCGACCCCCTGCTGCACGCGACAGGAGGCCGGCTGACCGAGCCGCACGACCCGTACCAGCTCCTCGTGGAGGCCGACCGGTACGGCGTGGCCGAGTACTTCGTGGACGAGGTGCGCAACGCGCTGCTCCTCGACCAGGTCGCGTCCGGCCCGGTGGACGCGTACCTGCTGCCGGGCCCCGCCGTCCCGCTGTCGGTGTCGGCCGGGGACGGCATCGCGAGCTTCGACGGCGAGCGGGTGCGCCTGGAGTGGAAGTGGCAGGCGGAGGACGCCAAGTCGGCCGGGGGTCCGCGCACCCTCCCCCTCGGCGACATCCTCTCGGTGGAGTGGCAGCCGGAGGTGGGCATGGAGAACGGCCACCTCCGGTTCACCGTGCGGGGCGCGCCGAGCAAGGTGCCGCCGAAGTACGACCCGAACGCCGTGGAGCTGTGGGGCTTCAAGAAGGACCCGCTGATGGCCCTGGTGGCCGCGGCCGTGCAGGCCCGCCTCCCGCACCCGGCCGCCCCCGCCGCCCTGGAGAAGACCGGCCCGGCCGGGGACGCGCCCGCCCCGGCCCCCGCGGCCGAGGACGACCACGACGCGCTGCTGCGCCGGCTGCGGGAGCTGGGCGAACTGCACCGCTCCGGGGTGCTGACGGACGAGGAGTTCAACCTGGCCAAGCAGGCGGTACTGAAGCGATTCTGACCGTCCCCCGCCGAACCCTGCCCGAAATCGGGCAGGATTCTTGCATAACCGTGCCCCGTACTCCAGGATCTACCGGGTGCACGACGAACTCGTTGATCATCTGACGCGGTCCACCCCCCTGAACCGGGGCGAGGCGCTGCGCGTGATCCAGGACGTGCTCGCCTACTTCGACGAGACGACCGAGGAATTCGTCCGTCGCCGCCACCGCGAACTCCAGACCCAGGGCCTGGTGAACGCGACGATCTTCGAACGGATCGGGGCGGAACTGAAATACCGGGCGGTGGCACCGCCGGAGCTGTCGCTCCGTCAGTTGCGCCGCATCGTCTACGGCTGAGAAGCCGAAGAGGAACACGAGGTTTACGTATATATGTGCGGAATCGTCGGATACATCGGCAAGCGTGACGTCGCGCCCCTGCTCCTGGAGGGCCTCCAGCGCCTGGAGTACCGCGGCTACGACTCGGCGGGCATCGTCGTCACGTCCCCGAAGGCGGCCGGCCTGAAGATGGTCAAGGCCAAGGGCCGGGTCCGCGACCTGGAGGCCAAGGTCCCGGCGCGCTTCAAGGGCACCACCGGCATCGCCCACACCCGCTGGGCCACCCACGGTGCCCCGTCCGACGCGAACGCCCACCCGCACATGTCGGCCGACCAGAAGGTCGCCGTCGTCCACAACGGCATCATCGACAACGCCGCCGACCTGCGCCGCAAGCTGGAGGCGGACGGTGTCGAGTTCCTCTCCGAGACCGACACCGAGGTCCTCGTCCACCTCATCGCCCGCTCCGAGGCGGAGAAGCTGGAGGACAAGGTCCGCGAGACCCTCCGGGTCATCGAGGGCACGTACGGCATCGCCGTGATGCACGCCGACTTCCCCGAGCGCATCGTCGTGGCCCGCAACGGCTCGCCGGTCGTCCTCGGCATCGGCGAGAAGGAGATGTTCGTCGCCTCGGACATCGCCGCGCTGGTCGCCCACACCCGCCAGATAGTCACCCTCGACGACGGCGAGATGGCCACCCTCAAGGCGGACGACTTCCGCACGTACACCACCGAGGGCACCCGCACCACCGCCGAGCCCACCACCGTGGAGTGGGAGGCCGCCTCCTACGACATGGGCGGCCACGACACCTACATGCACAAGGAGATCCACGAGCAGGCCGAGGCCGTGGACCGCGTGCTGCGCGGCCGGATCGACGACCGCTTCTCCACCGTGCATCTCGGCGGCCTCAACCTGGACGCCCGCGACGCGCGTGCCGTGCGCCGCGTGAAGATCCTCGGCTGCGGCACCTCGTACCACGCGGGCCAGATCGGCGCCCATATGATCGAGGAGCTGGCCCGCATCCCCGCGGACGCCGAGCCCGCCTCCGAGTTCCGGTACCGCAACGCGGTCGTCGACCCCGACACCCTGTACATCGCCGTCTCCCAGTCCGGTGAGACGTACGACGTGCTGGCCGCCGTGCAGGAGCTGAAGCGCAAGGGCGCCCGCGTCCTCGGCATCGTCAACGTGGTCGGCTCGGCGATCGCCCGCGAGGCCGACGGCGGCATGTACGTGCACGCCGGGCCCGAGGTCTGCGTCGTCTCCACCAAGTGCTTCACCAACACCTGCGTCGCCTTCGCGCTGCTCGCCCTGCACCTGGGCCGCACCCGCGACCTCTCGGTCCGCGACGGCAAGCGGATCATCGAGGGCCTGCGCAAGCTGCCCGCGCAGATCGCCGAGATGCTGGAGCAGGAGGAGGACGTCAAGAAGCTGGCCGCCCAGTACGCCGACGCCCGCTCGATGCTCTTCATCGGCCGCGTCCGCGGTTACCCGGTCGCCCGCGAGGCCTCCCTGAAGCTCAAGGAGGTCTCGTACATCCACGCCGAGGCATACCCGGCCTCCGAGCTGAAGCACGGCCCGCTCGCCCTGATCGAGCCCGCGCTGCCGACGGTCGCGATCGTGCCGGACGACGACCTGCTGGAGAAGAACCGCGCGGCCATGGAGGAGATCAAGGCCCGCAGCGGCCAGATCCTCGCCGTCGCCCACCAGGAGCAGGAGAAGGCCGACCACACCATCGTCGTCCCGAAGAACGAGGACGAACTGGACCCCATCCTCATGGGCATCCCCCTCCAACTCCTCGCCTACCACACGGCCCTGGCCCTGGGCAGGGACATCGACAAGCCGAGGAACCTGGCGAAGTCGGTAACGGTGGAGTAACGCGCCCCGAAGGGGCGCGGGGCTGTGTCGATTTGCGGCTCCGCCGCGTGGGCGCGAGCAACCCCACCCACCCGCACGGGCAACACAACCGAACGGCCCCCCACGTGTGCCACCAGACACGCGGGGGGGGGCGTCCCATCGCCGGGGAGCCGCCCAACCCCCCAGCCGGCGCAGCTAACCGGTGGCCGTCACTCCCCGGCCCGCAGCGCGCCCCGGCATCGACGTGGGCCAGTGGGCCAGGACCGCGGTCGCCGCATACCAGGCCACCACCCCCGCCCCGACGGCGAGCAGCAGCAGGGAAACGCAGAGCAGCCCGCACATCCCCTGCCCGAGCGCGTCGCCGCCGGCGAACGTGAGGGTGAGGGCGACGAGGGCGAACAGGAGCACAAAGAGTCCCGCCGCGTTGGCGGAGACCTGGTTGCCGGCGGAGACGCCGGCGGAGACGGCCCAGGTGAACCAGAGCGCGCCGAGGACGGTGAAGGCCGTGCCGGGGGCGGTGTCGCTCTCGCGCAGTGCGAGCAGACCGGCGACGAAGAGCGCGATGCCGCCGACGTACTGGGCGAGACGGTCACGGCACCTCTACGCGTCGGTAGCTTCACGCTGCATGAACAGGGAGCCGCCTGGGACATCCGGGACGGCCGAGCCACCGGGACGTTACGGGATGATCACCACGGGCCGCTTCGCCCGCTTGGCGAGCCGGCCGGCGACGGAGCCGAAGAGCCGGCCCACGAGTCCGTGACTGGAGCCGACGACGATGGCGTCCGCCTCGTACTCCCGGCCCACCTCTTCGAGTTCGTGGCAGATGTCGCCGCCGCGCTCGACCAGGATCCAGGGGACGTCGGCGAGATAGTCGGCGCACGCCAGCTCCAGACCCAGCACCTCGGTGCGGTGGTCCGGCACGTCCACGAAGACGGGAGGCTCGCAGCCGGCCCACACCGTGGTGGGCAGTCGGTTGGCGACATGCACGATGACCAGGCCGGAACCCAGTCGGGATGCCATGCCGATGGCGTACGCGAGGGCACGCTCACTGGAGGTGGAGCCGTCGAAGCCGACAACGACACCGTGCTTGAAGGCGGGGTCGCACGACTGGCGTGGCTCTTCGGCCGCCAGGGGCTCGGCCGCCGTAGGTTCGGCGACGGGCCGCTTGCGGTCCGCGGGTTCGAAGAATTCGTGACCGGCCATGGCTGTCTCGGCGTTTATATCCTCTATGGGGGGCCAACAGTGGGCGGCTGAGCTGTGTCCGGGAATGGTCTTCCCAACCCCATACCCCCAAGGGTACGGCGGCACGCCTCCTTCGCCCAGATCCCGCGGAGGGTCCGCCGCAGGGTTCACCGGAGCATGCCCGAGGGGCGCCCGCAACGCAATGGTTGCTGCCCTGTACAGGCGGTTTGCACAGGATTCAACTGTCGGTGACCGGTCGTGACCGACGCGCCGCGCGGGCGTTGATCTCCATGCCGCCAGCCTCAGGGAGCACCCGTGTCCGGACCGCACCGCACCGCCGAGCCGACGTCCGCGCCATCCCGGGACCGTGTCACCGACCTCGTCCGCTGGGCGGCGTTCAGCTGCTTCCTGGTCCCGGTCGCGCTCCTCTGGTACGGCGCGTCCTTCGCCGGCACGGCCGGCACCGCCCTCGGCCTGGCCGCCGTCACCGGCGTGTGCCGTCTGCTGCTGCGGCGGTCCGAGCGCCTCGCCGCGCACCCGTGCGGCGGGGAGCGCGCGGGGCGGGGCGGCCGCCGGCGCAGGCCCGTGGCGCGGGCGCGCGGGCGTGGACGGCACGCTGGGGAAAACACACCGGTCGACTGACCGGTTTCCGCGCACAGTTCCGCTTCTTTTCAGCCAACTTCCAGGGGTGGCTCATCTGCCCCCCTCACCACCCCCAATCCCCCGTTCCACCTGCACGGAAAGGGCCTCGGGGACCCCGCGCACCCTACGGGGATTGGCCACTGACACAAGGCGCACTTCCCTGGGGCGCCCCAGAGTGCAACGCTTCGTGATCGACTGCTTCACGCCAAGTTGCCATGTCGACAATGTCCCAAGTGCCGAACCGGCCATCCCGGCGCGACGGGACACAGTAGATTCGATCTTGACTGTCTACGGCGGGGGACTCGTGCAGGACCGAGGGGAAACGTGTTGGAGCGACAGACCCGAAGGGTAGAGGGTGCCGCGACCACCGAGGGGGGCTTAGCAGTATGAGCCACGACTCCATTGCCGCGCCGGAAAGCGCCGCCCGGAAGCTTTCCGGGCGACGCCGCAAGGAGATCGTCGCGGTGCTGCTGTTCAGCGGCGGTCCCATCTTCGAGAGTTCCATACCGCTGTCGGTGTTCGGGATCGACCGCCAGGACGCCGGCGTGCCGCGCTACAGGTTGCTGGTGTGCGCCGGTGAGGACGGCCCGCTGCGGACCACGGGGGGCCTCGAACTGACCGCGCCGCAGGGCCTGGAGGCGATCTCACGCGCGGGCACCGTCGTCGTGCCGGCCTGGCGGTCGATCACCTCGCCGCCACCGGAGGACGCGCTCGACGCCCTGCGCCGGGCGCACGAGGAGGGCGCCCGCATCGTCGGCCTGTGCACCGGCGCCTTCGTGCTGGCGGCGGCCGGCCTGCTGGACAGCCGCCCCGCGACCACGCACTGGATGTACGCGCCGACGCTGGCCAAGCGCTATCCGTCGGTGCACGTGGATCCGCGCGAGCTGTTCGTGGACGACGGCGACGTGCTGACGTCCGCGGGCACCGCGGCCGGGATCGACCTGTGCCTGCACATCGTGCGCACGGACCACGGCAACGAGGCGGCCGGCGCGTTGGCCCGCCGCCTGGTGGTGCCGCCGCGCCGCAGCGGAGGCCAGGAGCGCTACCTGGACAGGTCTTTACCGGAGGAGATCGGCGCCGACCCGCTCGCCGAGGTCGTCGCCTGGGCGCTGGAGCACCTCCACGAGCAGTTCGACGTGGAGACGCTGGCCGCGCGGGCCTACATGAGCCGCCGCACCTTCGACCGCCGCTTCCGGTCGCTGACCGGCAGTGCGCCGCTCCAGTGGCTGATCACCCAGCGGGTGCTGCAGGCGCAGCGCCTGCTGGAGACGTCGGACTACTCGGTGGACGAGGTCGCGGGCCGCTGCGGCTTCCGCTCGCCGGTGGCCCTGCGCGGTCACTTCCGCCGCCAGCTGGGGTCCTCCCCCGCCGCCTACCGGGCCGCCTACCGGGCACGGCGCCCCCAGAGCGAGCGCCCGGTGGACCCGGACTCGGGCACCTCCCGGCCGCCCGCCCCGCCGGAACCGGCCGCCCTCTCACCGGAGAGTTCGGTCCCGTTCCAGACCCGCCGCACGGCGGCACCGGTACCCGCGGCGGCCGGCGTCCCCGGCCAGCGCGGCGCACCGTGACGTAACACTCGAAACGCCGGACGGGCTCCCAGCCCGTCCGGCGTTTGAGGACGAGGCCGTCCAGGCCGAAGCGGGGGCCTGGGGGCGGCAGCCCCCAGCAAGGCCCACACGGACGCCGGGGACCCTATAAACAGGCGCCCACCGTACAGTGGCCGCATGAACGATCGCATGGTGTGGATCGACTGCGAGATGACCGGCCTCTCGCTGTCCGACGACGCGCTCATCGAGGTTGCCGCCCTCGTCACCGACTCCGAGCTGAACATCCTCGGCGAGGGCGTCGACATCGTCGTCCGCCCGCCGGAGCGGGCCCTGGAGACGATGCCGGACGTGGTGCGTGAGATGCACACCGCGTCCGGCCTCCTCGCCGAGCTGGACGGCGGCACGACGCTCGCGGACGCCGAGGCGCAGGTCCTGGCGTATGTACGGGAGCACGTGAAGGAGCCCGGCAAGGCCCCCCTGTGCGGCAACTCGGTCGGCACGGACCGCGGCTTCCTGCTGCGGGACATGCCCACACTGGAGGACTACCTCCACTACCGGATCGTCGACGTCTCCTCGATCAAGGAGCTGGCCCGCCGCTGGTACCCGCGGGCCTACTTCAACAGCCCCGAGAAGAACGGCAACCACCGCGCGCTCGCCGACATCCGCGAGTCCATCGCCGAACTGCGCTACTACCGGGAGGCGGTCTTCGTCCCGCAGCCCGGACCGGACTCCGACACCGCCAAGGCGATCGCCGCGAAGCACGTCGTACCGGTCGGGTAGGAGCCCGGGTCCGCCGGGGAGCGGCGCCCGGAAAGCCGGGCGCGAGCACCCCTTCGGACCCTGTACACTTTTTCTCAGCCGGTCGGGGAACCCCGCCATGCGGGATTCGAGCACCGGCCTTGGTGGGTGTAGCTCAGTTGGTAGAGCACCTGGTTGTGGTCCAGGTGGCCGCGGGTTCAAGTCCCGTCACTCACCCTGAATGATCAAGGGCTGACCTGTAGAAACGGGTCAGCCCTTGATCTTGTTGTGCTTCCCTGGGAAACCGGGGATCGACTGCTCATCCTCTCTTCTGACGGCCTCTTCTCTCAGTGCAGGGCTTCGATCGCGCGCAGGATGAGGGCACGGGCGTCGGCGCCGTACACGGCCATGCCGCGCAGTTCCTCGAACGCCCGGGCGTACATACCGATCTCGGAAGGCTGGGTGATCCGCACCCGTGCGGAGACCAGCTCGACCGAGACGAGCCGGTCGTCGTACATGTGGAAGGTCTCGCGGGGCCACTGCCCTCGGTGGGGTGTGACTGCGGGGATGATGCCGAGGGAGACCTGGGGCAGGGCCCCGGCGGTGAGGAGGTGGCCGAGCTGGGCGGCCATCGCATCCGGTTCGCACACCTGGTAGCGCAGAGCTGCTTCTTCGACGGCGAAGACGAAGGTGCGCCCGGCCTGGTGGATGATCTGGGAGCGGCCGACCCGGGCTCGCGCGGCCTCGGCGCTGTCGTCGACTGGGACGTCCCGGAAGGTGGCGCTGATGCCGAGGACGCCGGCGGCGTAACCCTCGGTCTGCAACAGGCCCGGGACGAGCGAGGCCGAGTAGACCCGAAAGCGCCGGGTGTCCTGGAACAGCCTGGGCTCGCGGCCCTGGAGAGCGGCGAGCCCTTCGCGTACCTGGGTGCGCCACTCGGTGTACATGGACTCGGCGTGCAGGGACTGGGCGATCAGGTCGTTGACCTGGTCCAGGGCGTCGCACGCCCGGCACCACAGGCGGATGTCCGTGGCGTTCGGCGCGGTGCGCGAGTTCTCGATCCGCGAGGTCTTCGAGTGGTGCCAGTCGCACCGGTCGGCCAGCTCAGTGATCGTCAGCGCTGCGCTCCGGCGCATGTCGCGCAGCCGCTGGGCCACGACTTGGCGTGCGGCCTGCGCCGAGGACGAGGGGGAGATGGGCATGAGCTGGCCTGTCCGGTGCGTGCTGGTCAGTGGATCTCGTATTGGTCGTGCGGTGTGGCCCGGGCCCACACATTTTCGAATGCCCCTGCGCACAGCTTGACGGCGGCTGGGTCGTCGGTAACCTCACCGCCGAGACTGCGCCCGTCGCCGCTGAAGTGGTTCCACCTCACCAGATGGTCGTCGAACAGCCAGAAGTCGTTGCCCGGCAGGGCGATGTCCGATGCCTGGCGGCGGGGCAGCCAGCGGACCTGCTCACCGGCGGCCACGTTCGTGAAGGTGGTGTCGCACAGGTAGCGGGTGTACTCGCTGACCGGTTCGGAGACGATACGGGCCCTGCGCACAACGACGCCTCGGGCTGCGGTCTCCTGCACCAGGTCGAGCCAGGGCCTCCACCAGGAGACGCGGTCGGCAGGATCGTGACGGAAGCCTCGGCGCCACTCTGCGAAGGGACCGGCCTCGTAATCCACGGCGTAGCTGTCGCGCATCTCGAGGTGGACGGCGGCCCCGGTAGTGGCGGACAGCAGATCAGTGAACGCGGCCGGCACGTTCGACCGCATCGCACGCCTCCCTGATCATCGGAACCATCCTCGCGGGGATACGGACTACGGCCTCGTGGTCGGGAATGCCGACCGCGTGGCCGGGCACCTCGAAGCCGGCGCACTCGGCCTCGGTCGCCTCGTCGGGCTTCCACCCTTGCAGCACGAGTTCTTTCTTCTCCTCGTCGACCCAGACCGTGGGGCTCTCCTCGTCCCCGGTGTTCGGGTCGATGCCGATGAACCGTAATGACATGGCTGCCTCCGACGCTCGATGTGTGCAGGACTGTGCGCCACGGTCACCTGCCAGGGCACCTGAGTCAAGAGCACCATCGACCCATCGCCCCCGAAAGCATGAATGTGTGCACAGATCTGCACATCATTGGCAGTGCCGCACATCACGCTCTTAGCTTCGGCTGGGACGACAGAGCCCCGGCGAGGTAATGACCTCCCGGGGTGTGGCCGACGCCGCGAAGGAACGTCAGCATGAAACAAGCTACCGCCCCGAAGGCAATGGCCGAGGAGCAGCAGACCGCCCCGCCAGACCTCGCGACAATGCGGGAGACGGCCGAGCTCCTACTCGGACCGGACGGCTCACCCGACGTCCTACCCCCGGTCGGCGACGAGCTGGCTGCCCACACAGCAACGCTGCGCGGCCAACTCGAACTCCTGATCCCCGAGCTGGAAAACGTCGTCACCAGGCTGCCCCGGGAGAGCATCCCCAGGTACTGCGCGCTCGCATGTATCGGTGAGGCCCGCGGCAAGCTCCGAGCCGAGCCGAGCCGCCGGTACGGCGGAGATGCCGGCTACGCCCGCCGCCTGGCCCGCGTCCTGCGCGCCCTGTGCGACCACTACCAGAACATCACCGCCTGGGGCCCCGCCCCCCGGGGGGCGCGGGCATTAGAATACACACAAACTGAGGCCCAATAATCAAAAACAGGTACAAATTTAGGGCTCCCGCACCCCCCGCCATCACCGGTGCGGGGGGAG
>NZ_JBHXNW010000093.1:24293-30274 GCF_042717365.1 Streptomyces sp. NPDC058534 | reverse complement strand
CCGAACTGGTCCTCGCCCGGGACAGCGCCTGCTGATCACCCGCCAACCGACCCACCAGGCCAGCACGCCCGAACCCCAATTTTCCCCGAGACCGTTAGCGACGTCGGAAACGGCAGGCTCGGCGCTCTGGTCACCGGCCACCCGTCGACAGCGAATCGACAGCCGTGTTTTACGCCCGTCCGACCGCCGACCCGACAGCATCTCGGCACGGCCTGAACAGCATGTGCCACGGGGCCGTACCTCTCGGCAGATCATCACGCATCCCCCCGAAGGGAACCCCAGCATGACCAGCGCATCGTTTCATCCCGCCGCCGGACCGGCCCGTCGCACCGTCGTGGCGGCGGCCGGAGCGGCGGGGCTCACCGCCGTGCTGGCGGCGTGCGGAGGCTCGGACGAGGACGCGTCGAGCGACACCGGCACCGCTTCCCCGGGCTCCCCGTCCGAGGAGGCGGGCGGCGGCGAGAACGCGGGAGCGGGAGCCGCGCTCGCGACGACCGCCGACATCCCCGAGGGCGGCGGGAAGGTCTTCGCCGACCAGAAGGTCGTGGTCACCCAGCCCTCCGCCGGCGAGTTCAAGGCGTTCTCCGCCACCTGCACCCACCAGGGCTGCGCCGTGAAGAGCGTGTCCGACGGGGTCATCAACTGCCCCTGTCACAACAGCAACTTCTCCATCACCGACGGCAGCGTGCAGAGCGGTCCGGCGCCCAAGCCGCTGCCCGCCGTGCAGATCACGGTCAGCGGGGACTCGATCCAGCTGGCCGGATGACCGTGACGCAGCGCCGGGGCCGGAAGATCATGATGACGCCCGGCGAGCTGGAGGCGTTCCTCACCACCCAGCGCACCTGCCGGGTCGCCACAGTCTCGGCCGACGGCGCCCCGCACGTGAGCACGCTGTGGTTCGTCTGGGACGGTTCCTCGATGTGGCTGTACTCGGTCGTGCGCAGCAGACGCTGGACGGACCTGCGGCGCGACCGGCGGGTGGCGATCGTGGTGGACACCGGTGAGGAGTACGACGAGTTGCGGGGCGCGGAGCTGTCCGGCCGGGTGGAGTTCGTGGGCGAGGCACCGCGCACCGGTGAGCTGTGCGCCGAACTCGACTTCCCGGAGACGCTGTTCGCCCGCAAGAACTTCGGTCTGGAGGAGATGCCCCACGACGGCCGGCACGCCTGGCTGCGGCTGACGCCGGAGAAGGTCGTTTCCTGGGACTTCCGAAAGCTGGCGCCGCTCTAGGCCGACAGGACCTGGCGGACTCGGCCCGCCTGCCCCACCTTCGCCGCGGTCGCCCGCAGCGCGTCCACCGCCGCCCGGATCGACGGGCGGCGGTCCGCGTCCGCGCGCCACACGACGTACACGTGCCGGCGCACTCGCTGCCGCAGGGGGACGGTGACGACCTCCGCGGGCATCGGCAGGCGCCCGAGCAGCGGCGCGATGCACACGCCGAGCCCCGCGGCGACCAGACCGAGCTGGGTGTGGGTCTCGGCGGCACGGTGTCCGACGATCGGCTCGATGCCCTTCGAGCGCAGCGTGAACATCAGCCACTCGTGGCAGAACTCGCCCTCGCCCCAGGTGATCCACTCGTCCTCGGCGAACTCGGCGAGGTCCACCTCGTCCCGGCGCGCGAGCCGGTGGCCGGCCGGCATGGCCACGTCGGCGGGGTCGTCGAGGAGTGGCGCCTTGACCAGGCCGTCGGGCAGCGGCATCGGCTTGTTGTACCAGTCGAGTACGACGGCCAGGTCGAGGTCGCCGCGGACCACGCCGTTGATGCCGCGTTCCGGTTCCAGCTCGCAGGAGCGCAGGCGCAGCGCGGGGTGCTCGGTGCGCAGAGCGGCGAGAGCCGTGGGGAAGAGTCCGCGGGCGGCCGTCGGGAACGCGGACAGCCGCAGCTCGCCCGCCACCTGTCCGCGCTGTGCCTCCAGGTCGGCCTGGGCCAGCTCGACCTGGGAGAGGATGCGGGCCGCGTGCTCGGCGAGCAGCCGGCCGGCGTCCGTGAGCCGCACCCCGCGCCCGTTCTTCGCCAGCAGTTGCTGGCCGGCCTCGCGCTCCAGCTTGGCCATCTGCTGGGAGACGGCCGAGGTGGTGATGTGCAGACCGGCGGCCGCGCCGCTCACCGAACCGTGCCGGGCGAGGGCGTCGAGGGTGCGCAGGCGCTCCAGGTTCAACATGTAAGCAATTCTACGAGATATTCGGTGCGAAATCTCGATTGTGCTACGAGGATGGTCTGCTCCATCGTTGCTCGCATGAGCAGCAGTGGTACGTCCTCGCCCGCAGCCCGTCGCGTCCTGGACTGGCGGCTGCGCTTCGGGCTCCTCTCCCTCGTGTGGGGTTTCAGCTTCCTCTTCATGAAGGTGGGGACGGAGAGTTTCGCCCCGTTCCAGGTCACGCTGGGGCGGCTGGCGTTCGGTACGGCGGTGGTCGCGGCCGCGATGGCGGTGAAGCGGGAGCGGCTGCCGCGCGGTGCGTGGACCTGGGTGCATCTGACGGTCGCCGGGTTCCTGCTCAACGCGCTGCCGTTCTCCCTGTTCGCCTTCTCGGAACTGACGATCCCGTCGTCGCTGGCCGGCATCTGCAACGCGACCTCGCCGCTGTGGGGCATGGCCCTGTCGCTGGTCGCCCTCTCCGAGGACCGGCCGACGCGGCGCCGGGTGGCAGGGCTCGGCATCGGCTTCCTGGGCGTCCTGACGGTGCTGGGCGTCTGGCAGGGCTTCGACGGACTGGACGTCACGGGCACGACCCTGGCCCTGCTGGCCTCGCTCAGCTATCCGGTCGGCTGGATCTACGTGCGCCGCACCCTGGCCGGCGCCAGCCACTCCCACCTCTCGCTGACGGGTGCCCAGCTGGGCCTCGCCACCCTGCAACTGGCCGTAGTGACACCGCTGTTCACCTCGGTCCCGACCAGCTTTCCCGTCCTGCCCCTGCTGTCGGTCGCGGCCCTGGGCATCCTCGGCACCGGGCTCGCCTTCCTGATCCAGTACGACCTGGTCGCCGAGGTCGGCCCGACGACGGCCCAGATGGTCACGTACTTCACCCCCGTCATCGCCACCGCGGCGGGCGTGGCACTGCTCGGCGAGTCGCTGTCCTGGTCGACCCCGGTCGGTGCGGTGATCGTCCTCGCCGGGGCGGCGCTGACCCAGTCCCGGCCCAGGGCCGCCGGGGCCCCCACGGTCGTCCCTGCCCCTGCCCCGGAGCGCGAGGGGGCGAGGCTCCAGGAGCGCCCTCGGACCAGCGTCTCTCAGACGTAGCTCCGCGACGGCCCCGCCCCCGGCCCCACCGCCGCCGCGACCGCCGCCGCCAGCGGGCCGATGTCGTCCTCGGTCAGCGTCGAGACCGTGATCCGGATGCCCGGCGGGGCGCCGACGCGGAAGCGTGCGCCGGGGGCCACGGCCCAGCCGGCGTGCAGCAGCCGGGCGACAGCACCGGTCTCGTCCGGCACCGGGATCCACACGTTCATGCCGCTGCGGCCGTGCGCGGCGACCCCGTGGTCCGCGAGGGCGGCGAGCAGCGCGTCCCGGCGCCGCCCGTACACCGGCGCGACCGCGTGCGCGTCCACCGCACCGCCCGCCCACAGCAGGGCCACGGCCCGCTGGGTGACGTGGCTCACCCAGCCGGGTCCCAGCCGCTGGCGTCCGCGGACCCGGTCGAGCGTGACGGGGTCCCCCGTGAACACGGCGAGCCGCAGGTCGGGCCCGCATGCCTTGGCCGCCGAGCGGATGAACGCCCAGCTGTGGGTCGTACCGGCGAGGGGGTGCGGGGGCAGGTCCACGATGCGGTGGCCGTGGTCGTCCTCGATCAGCAGGGTCCCGGGATGGTCGCTCAGCACGGACCGCAGGTCGGCCGCGCGCGCCGCGCTGACGGCCGCGCCCGTCGGGTTCTGGGCGCGGACCGTGACGACCAGCGCTCGGGCGCCGGCCGCCAGCACCCGGCGTACGTCCTCGGCCAGCGGCCCCTCGTCGTCCACGCGGACGGCGACGGTGCGCAGTCCGAGCGCGGGGACCAGGTCCAGGAGGCTGCCCCAGCCCGGGTCCTCCACGGCGACGGCGTCGCCGGGTCTGAGGTGGGTCGCGAGCACCCGTTCCATGGCGTCCAGCGAGCCGGACGTGACCACCACGGGCCCGTCGGGCACGCCGTCGGCGTCCAGTTCGGCGCGGGCGACGCGCGCGAGTTCCGCGGCGACGGCCGCGTGCCCGTACAGCACCGGTTCCCGGTCGCCCTGCTCGGCCGCCGCGGCGAACACCGGGCCCAGCGCGGGCAGCAGCGTCGGGTCCGGATTGCCGTCGGAGAGGTCGCGCACCCCCTCCGGCACCTCCACCCGGATGAACTCGCGGCCCGTGGTGGCCGGCTTCGCGCGCACCCGGCTGCCCCGGCGCCCGGCCGTCTCGATCACCCCGCGCTCGCGCAGGGTGCGATAGGCGGCGGCGACGGTGTTCGGGTTCACCCCGAGCCGCTCCGCCAACTCCCGCATCGGCGGGAGCGGTTGTCCCGGCTCCAGCTCCCCCGAGCCCACCGCACGCTCGACGCTCGCGGAAATCTCCGCTGCGCCCCGTCCCGCGATCAGATACTCTCCTAGCACAAACAGCATTATGCACTAGTACAATGGAGAACGCCATGCAGGGGACCGCGCAGACGCCGTCGCAGCCCGCGACCACCTACCCGTCCACCGACCGCACCGTCCCCACCCGCTCCCCCGACCGTGCCTCGTACGACAGGGAACTGGTGCACGCGATACTCGACGAGGGCTACGTCTGCCATCTCGGCTTCGTCCGGGACGGCGCCCCGGTGGTCCTGCCGACCCTCTACGGGCGGGTGGGCGAGCGGCTCTACGTGCACGGCTCGACGGGCTCGCGCCCGCTGCGGATGACGGGTGCCGCGGACCCGGGGCTGCCGGTGTGCCTGACGGTGACCCACGTGGACGCGCTGGTGCTGGCCCGCTCCGCCTTCCACCACTCGATCAACTACCGGTCGGTGGTCGTGCACGGTACGGCGTACGAGGTGACGGACCCACAGGAGCGGCGTACCGCCCTGGACGCCCTGGTCGACCACGTCGTCCCCGGCCGCTCGCGGGACTCCCGGCCCGCCAACAAGAAGGAGCTGGCCGCCACCGCCGTGATCCGCCTCGACCTGAACGAGGTCTCCGCCAAGCTCCGCACCGGCGGTGTGAACGACGAACCGGAGGACCTCGCCCTCCCCCACTGGGCGGGTCTGGTCCCGGTGCGGAAGGGGTACGACGCCCCGGTGGCCGACCCGGACCTCGACGCCGGCACCGTCCTGCCCGGCTACCTGTCGGCCCTGTGATGCTGGTCCACCCCTGGGACGCGCCTCGGGACGACGACGAGTGGCGCGACTGGCTCGCGGCACACGACTTCGGCCGGCTCGCCGTCAACGGCCCGCCCGGCGAGCCGCCCCACGTCCAGCCGCTGCACTTCGCCTTCGACGCCACCCGCGGCACCCACGGCGAGGTGGTCACCCACCTCGCCCGGCCCAACCCGCTGTGGTCCGCGCTGGAGGCCGGCCCGGTCGTCCTGCTGAGCGTGGTCGACGACTACGTGTACGTTCCCGGCCCCTGGCAGGCCGCCCCGGACGGGCCGCCCGAGCACGGCGTGCCGACCAACTTCTACGGTCGGCCACTTCCAGCCGGACGGCGGTTCCGCGCGGGCCGCGGCGGGCGAGGCGCCGTACGGCAGGCTGCTGTCCGGCATCCGCGGGCTGCGGCTGGAGGTGACCGGCGTACGGGCGAAGTTCAAGTACGCCGGCAAGCGGACCGACGAGGTCCGGGACCGGATCGCGGCCGTGCTGGCCGAGCGTGGCGGCCCGCGTGACGCCGAGGCCCGGGCGCACCTCGCACGGCGCGGCGGGATCTGACCGGCGGCGCCGGACGACCGCCCGTGGGGCCCCGGGCGTGGAGCGGGCCCACGAGTGCGCACGGGGGGGTTGCCGTCGCGCCGCCCCCGACCCGCAGGAGGGCGCCGGGGGGCTCCGGGGCGCCA